>JBEKFO010000104.1:0-10816 GCA_050013275.1 Roseiarcus sp.
ATGACGCCGCCGAGGATGTTGCGGATCGTGCCGTTCGGGCTCTTCCACATTTCCTTGAGATGGAACTCCTTCACGCGCGCTTCGTCGGGCGTGATCGTCGCGCATTTGACGCCGACGCCGCAGGCCTTGATCGCCTCGGCGGCGTCGATGGTGACCTGATCGTTGGTGGCGTCGCGGTGCTCGATGCCGAGGTCGAAATACTGCAACTCGACGTCGAGATAGGGCTGGATGAGCTTCTCGCGGATCAGCCGCCAGATGATTCGCGTCATTTCGTCGCCGTCGAGCTCGACGACGGGATTGCTCACTTTGATCTTGGACATCGGCGGGTATCCCAGCGGTACGGCGTTGCGCGGTGAAGTGGGCGCCCCTATAGCATTGCCTCCCCGGGGGTCAAAGCTCTGCTTTCGACCTAGGCTGCGCGCCGCGTCGGCGCGCGCCGCGCCTCCGGAGACGGCGGTGAACATTCCGGCTATACTGTGGGCGCGACGAGAGGAACGGGCATGATCGATCTCTACACCTGGAGCACGCCGAACGGCCGCAAGATCTCCATCATGCTCGAGGAGGTCGGCCTGCGCTACACGGTTCATTCCGTGAACATCGGCCGCGACGAGCAGTTCGATCCCAAGTTCCTCGCCATCTCTCCCAACAATAAGATCCCCGCGATCGTCGATTCGGACGGCCCGGGCGGGCTGTTGTCGCTGTTCGAGAGCGGCGCGATCCTGACGTACCTCGCGGAAAAGACCGGCCGGTTCCTCGCCCCGAAAGGGGCGGCGCGATATCGGGCGCTGGAATGGCTGAATTGGCAGATGGGGGGGCTCGGCCCGATGTTCGGACAGCTCGGCTTTTTTGCGGTGCGTTCGAGCGAAAAGGCGCCGCTCGCGATCAAGCGCTTCACCGACGAGGCCGAGCGCCTGATCGGCGTGATGGAGCGGCGGCTGAGCGCGGCGCCCTATCTGGCGGGCGACGAGTACACCATCGCCGACATCGCCGCTTATCCGTGGGCGCTGGCGGCGACGACCTATCTCGCGCCGGCGCTCGGCGAATTCGTGAAGGAAAAGCCGGAATTCCTGCGTTGGCTCGAGAGCGTCGGCGAGCGGCCGGCGGTGCAGCGCGGCATGGCGATCCCGAAGATTTGAAACATGGCGCCGGCCCGCTATCTTAACCAACGGCGGCGCGAGAATGACGATGGATGATTTCAAGCCGATGACCCCCGCGGGCCGCCATGATCACTTGTTCCTCGGCGCTGCGCACGCGCGCCGCGAGCGCAACGTCTGGGCGGTGATCGCGCTCACCAGCTTCATGATGGTCGCCGAGATCGGCGGCGGCGCGATGTTCGGCTCGATCGCGCTGATCGCCGACGGCTTCCACATGAGCACGCACGCCGGCGCGCTGTTGCTCGCCGCTCTCGCCTACACCTATGCGCGCCGCCGCGCCGGCGATCCGCGCTTCACCTTCGGCACCGGCAAGTTCGGCGATCTCGCCGGCTTCGCCAGCGCGATCGTGCTGGCGATGATCGCGGCGCTCATCGCTTATGAAGCAATCGGGCGGCTCGTCGCGCCGACGCCGATCGCGTTCGCTCAGGCGATTCCGATCGCGGTCCTCGGTCTCGCGGTCAATGCGCTGAGCGCGTGGCTGCTCAGCCGCGGCGGGCACGATCATGGCCACAGCCATGGCCATAGTCACGCGCACGACCACAGCCACGAGGAGAGCCGCCGCCTCGAAGTCGGCGGCGCGGGCTACGAATTGAGCATTTTCGAGGACGGCGTTCCTCCCCGCTTCCGCATCGTCTCGCTCGGCGCGCGGCCGCTCGAAGCGGCGGCCGCCGCGGTCGAGATCGTGCGCCCGAATGGGGCGCGCGAGAGCTATGGGATGATCGCGCGCGGCGCTTTCCTCGAGTCGGCGGATGCGATCCCCGAGCCGCATGAATTCGCCGCGACGCTGCGCGTGGGGGCGGAGACGGCGAGCTGCGCGTTCTCCGAACATGTCCACGCCGCCAGCGAGTCTGTGCATCGCGACAACAATATGCGCGCCGCGGTGATCCACGTGATGGCCGACGCTGCGGTGTCGATTCTCGTCATCGTCGGGCTCTCGCTCGCGCGCGGCTTCGGCTGGCTGTGGATGGACCCTCTCGCCGGCCTCGTCGGCGCGGGCGTGATCGTGAGCTGGTCGGCGGGCCTGATCCGGGACACCGCCGCGGTGCTGCTCGACATGAATCCCGATCGCCGCCTCACCGAAGCGGTGCGTCGCGCGATCGAGCGCGACGGCGACCGCCTCCTCGACCTACACCTGTGGCGGCTCGGCCCCGGGCATCTCGGGGCCATTCTCTCGATCGAGACCGAAAGCGAGCGCGAGACCAGCCATTATCGCGAGGCGGCGATGGGCGTGCGGCGTTTTTCGCACTTGACGGTCGAGATCGCGCGCCGCCCCAGAACCGCGGACCGCGAGCCGCGACGCTTCGTCGCCTGACCCGTCTCGCTCCCGCGAAGGTCGACCCGGTTAAGCATCCGGAAGGCAAATCGTTGACGAGACGTTAGCGGCTTGGGACTAAGATTGTCGCTCTTATTCCTCAAGGCGTCGCGCGCGGGAACGCAGGTGAATCACATCGACGACGATCCGCTTCTCAAGGACCGCGATCGGCGCAAGCACGGCCGCCGCCCGGCGCGCGTGCGCGCATGGGCCGATCCGGGAGGAGTCGCGCCGGTCGTCGACTGCTTGATCGTCGACGTCTCCGAGGAGGGCGTCAGCGTGGCGGCTTTGAACGGAGCCGAGCTGCCGGACGCGTTTCACCTGCAAGTCGACATGGCGAACCCGGTGGGCGACGCGAGGGTGGTTTGGCGCAGCGGTAACGCCGTCGGCGCGAAGCTCGCCAGGGCGAAGAAACGATAGGTCGACGACGCGCGGCGCAGGCGCATCGAGGTTTCGGTTCGGCCGCGCCGCGCGAATCGCCGCCGCGGCGACGTTGACGTTTGACCCATTGAGCGGTACAAACGCCCAATCTTTCAGAGCGATTGCGAAATGATCGTCAGTTTTCGAGACGATCGGTTGCGGGCGTTTTTCGCCGACGACGTTCATTCTCGGAATATCCCGACCGACCTTGAAATTCGGCTGTTTCGCAAGTTGCAGCTGATCGACGATTCGACGTGCGATGGAGATTTGCGAGCGCCGCCGAGCAACCACTTTGAGAAATTGCGCGGTGGCCTGGCCGGTCTTCATTCGATCCGCGTCAACAAACAGTGGCGGCTCGTCTTCGCCTGGAACGGCGCGCGCGGCGAGGCGACGGGCGTCTATCTCGACGATCACAGCTACAAGTGAGGCGCGATATGCTTATGACGAAGCGAAAGCCGGCGACGGTCGGCGAGATCTTGACCGAGGAGTTCCTGGCGCCGATGAATTTGTCGCAAGGCGCATTGGCCGACGCGATGGGCGTGCCGCGTAAGCACGTCAACGAGCTGTGCAACAACCGACGCAAGGTTACCGCCCGCACCGCGCTGATCCTTGCCCGAGTTTTCGGCAACAGCGCGGATTTCTGGCTGAACGTTCAACGTCGAAACGATTTGTGGGCGACTATGAACGCGCCGCGCGAACGCGAGCGCATCGAGCGGGCGAAGCGGTTGACCAGCGCGGCGTAAATTGAACGGAGCGGCCGGGCCGCGGTTACGCTTCCGCGGGCTCGTCCTTCAAGAACTCCTCCAGCCAGTGGATGTCGTACTGGCCGTTCTGCACGTCGGTGTTGCGCACCAGGGCGCGGTACAGCGGCAGGGTCGTCTCGACGCCGTCGACGATGAATTCGTCGAGCGCGCGGCGCAGGCGCATCAGCGCCTCGGTGCGGCTGCGGCCGTGCACGATGAGCTTGCCGATGAGAGAATCGTAATAGGGCGGAATGACGTAGCCCTGGTAGGCGGCCGAGTCGACGCGCACGCCCAGCCCGCCTGGCGGATGGAAATAGCTGATGCGGCCGGGCGAAGGCGTGAAGGTGCGGGCGTGCTCCGCGTTGACGCGGCATTCGATCGCGGCGCCGTGAACATGCACGTCCTCCTGCGCGATCGTCAGGGGCGAGCCGGCGGCGATCTTGATCTGCTCGTTGACGAGGTCGATGCCGGTGATCATCTCCGTGACGGGATGCTCGACCTGAATGCGCGTATTCATCTCGATGAAATAGAATTCGCCGTCCTCGTAGAGAAATTCGATCGTCCCGGCGCCGACGTAGCCGAGCTCGGCCATCGCGCGCGCGACGATGCCGCCGATCCGTTCGCGCTGCTCCGCGTTGAGCGCGGGCGAGGGGCCTTCCTCCCAGACCTTCTGGTGGCGGCGCTGTAGCGAACAATCGCGTTCGCCCAGATGGATCGCGCGGCCCTGGCCGTCGCCGAGCACCTGGATCTCGATGTGGCGCGGCCTGGCGAGATATTTTTCGAGGTAGACCGCGTCGTCGCCGAACGCCGTTTTCGCTTCGATCTTGGCGTTCGCGATGGCGTTGACGAGGTCGTCGGGGGTGTTGGCGACTTTCATGCCGCGTCCGCCGCCACCCGCCGCCGCCTTGACGATGACGGGATAGCCGATCTCGGCGGCGATCTTGAGCGCTTCGGCCTCCTCGCTCACCGCACCCAGCGAGCCGGGCACGCAAGGGATGCCAAGCCGCGTCGCGGTTCGCTTGGCCTCGATCTTGTCGCCCATCAGGCGGATATGCTCGGCCTTGGGGCCGATGAAGGCGATTTGATGCTCGGCGAGAATGTCGGCGAAACGGGCGTTTTCCGAGAGAAAGCCGTAGCCGGGATGCACGGCGTCGGCACCGGTGATCTCGCAGGCCGCAAGCAGCGCGGGCACGTTGAGATAGCTGTCGCGCGCCGGCGGCGGACCGATGCAGACGCTTTCGTCGGCGAGCTTGACGTGCATCGCCTCCTTGTCGGCGGTCGAATAGACCGCGACGGTGGCGATGCCGAGCTCCTTGGCCGCGCGCAGCACCCTGAGCGCGATTTCGCCGCGGTTGGCGATGAGAATCTTATCGAACATGCCGGGCGGCTCCTCGCAGCGAGCGACGCGCCGTTGCGCGCGACGCCAGGCTCATTCGATGACCATCAGCGCCTGGCCGTATTCGACCGGCGCGCCGTCTTCGACGAGGATATGCGTCACCTTGCCGGGGCGCGGAGCGACGATTTCGTTGAACGTCTTCATCGCCTCGACGAGCAGGATCTTGTCGCCGGCCTTCACCGACGAACCGACCTCGACGAAGGGTTTCGCCTCGGGGCTCGGCCTCAGATAGGCGGTGCCGACCATCGGCGACTTCACCGCGCCGGCGAGGTCGGCCGGCGCGACGATCGCCGCTTCGAGCGGCGGCGCCGGCGCGGTGACGGCAGGGATGGGGGCGGGCGCGGCGACGACGTGGGAGAGCGTGACCGGGGCGTGGCGCTCGCGCGCGACGCGCACCCTCAGGCCCGCGTGCTCGACCTCGACTTCGCTCAAATCGTGATGTCCGGCGATCTTGGCCAGCGCGGCGACGACGGAAAGATCGAAACCGCCGGCCGTGGCCTCAGCGGGGGATTTGCCTGACGGTTTCTTGATTGGCACTTGCTGAGGCCTCGCACCGGATAAGTCAAACTTTCGTCGGCGCGTCCTATAGCCCGGGCGGCGAAGCAAATAAAGAGCGCGGCGCGCTATCCCTTGCGCGCCCACACGCGAGCGTCGTGAAACGCCGCGCCGCCGAACGGCGCGACGCTGTCGTCGCCGGTCAGCGCGTTGATCCCGCGCCCGTCGAGAAAGGCCGACGGCGGCCAGACGCCCTCGCTGACGATGAGGCCGCGCGAGACGCCGGCGAACAAACGCACGTGCAGGCGCGTTTCGCCGCGCGCATTGCCCAGGCGCACGATCTCGCCTTCGCTCAAGCCGAGCGCGGCGGCGTCTTCCGGGTTCATCAGCGCGGTCGGCCGCTGCTCGCGCGCCAAAGACGTCGGCGTCTCGGTGAAGCTGGAATTGAGAAAATTGCGCGCCGGCGATGTCGCGAGCTTGAAGGGATGGCTCTCGTCGCTCGCCTCGTTGACCGGCCAGTGGTCGGGCAGCGTCGGCATATCACGCCAGGGTCCCTTGAGACCGTCGCCGGAGAACGGCGTCGAGGCCCAGTCCGCGCGAAAGCGGAACCTGCCGTCGGGATAGGCGAAGCCGTTGAGAAAATGTGCCTCTTCGAACGGCGGCTGGCAATCGAGCCATTTCTTCTCTTCGAGTTCGGCGAGCGTGCCGCGGCCCGAGGCGCGCAGGGTCCAGTCGATGATTTCGCGCGGGCTCATGGCGAAGCCGCGGTGGCGCGCGCCGAGCCGATCGGCGAGCGCAGCGATCACCTCGTGGTTGGAGCGGCAACCCTCGGGCGGCTCGATCGCCTTCGGCCCGAACTGCAGATATTGGTGGCCGCCGCCGGTGTAGAGGTCGTCATGCTCGAGGAACATCGTCGCCGGCAGTACGATGTCGGCGTAGCGCGCAGTGTCGGTGAGGAACTGCTCGTGCACGCAGACGAACAAATCGTCGCGCGCGAAGCCCTTGCGCACCTTTTCTTGATCCGGCGCCACCGCCACCGGGTTGGTGTTCTGGATCAGCATCGCCTTGACCGGGCCGCCGCCCTTGAGCGCTTCGCGCTCGCCCGTCAGCACGGCGCCGACGCGGGACTGGTCGAGGCGGCGCGTCGATTCGTCGCGCGCGTCGAGCCCCTCGATCAGGGTCTTGTCGAGCTTGAAGACGCCGCTGTTGGAGTGAAAGGCGCCGCCGCCCTCGTGCGCCCAGGCGCCCGTGACGACCGGGACGCACAGCGCCGCGTGCATGTTCGCCGCGCCGTTGCGCTGGCGCGAGAAACCGTAGCCGAGACGGAAGAACGTGCGCTTGACGCCCCCGACGAGCGCCGCGAAGGCCTCGATCGATTCGACGCTGAGACCGGTGATCGCGCTCGCCCAGCTCGGATCGCGAGTCTTGAGATGGGCTTCCAGGTCGTCCGGCGCGTCGGCGTGGCGCGCGAGATAGGCGCGATCCGCGTAGCCGTCGCGGAACAGAACGTGCATGACCGCGCAGGCCAGCGCGCCGTCTGTGCCGGGCCTCAGACGGAGCGCCAAGTCCGCCTGCCGCATCGTCTCGGTGTCGTAAATGTCGATCGCGACGATCCTCGCGCCGCGCTCCTTTCGCGCGCGCATCGCGTGGGTCATCACGTTGACCTGCGTCGCGACCGCATTGGTCCCCCAAATGACGATGCAATCGGACTTGGCCATTTCGCGCGGATCGACGCCGGCCATGCGTCCGGCGCCGGCGAGATAGCCGGGCCAGGCGATGGCGACGCAGATCGAGCCGAAGAAGCGCGAATAGCGCTTGACGTGCGTCAGGCGCTCGAGCCCATCGCGCATCACGAGGCCCATCGTCCCCGCATAGAAATAAGGCCAGACGCTTTCGGCGCCGAAGCGGCGCTCGGCCTCCAGGAAGTTTTCCGCAACGACGTCGAGCGCGTCGTCCCAGCCGATCGGTTCGAACTGACTCGAGCCTTTCGGGCCGACGCGGCGCAGCGGCTGGGTCAGCCGATCCTTGTGATGAATGCGCTCGGCGTAGCGCGCGACCTTGGCGCAGACGACCCCCGAGGTGTAGCGCTGGTCCGCCGCGCCATGGATGCGTCCGATCCGCGCGCCGCCGATCACCTCGACGTCGAGGGCGCAGACCGACGGGCAGTCATGCGGGCAAACCGACGGACGCCGGACGACGTCGAGGGGCGCGTTCATGGGCGAAAATTCCTTTCAGCCCACTGTGCCGAAGCGGCCCAGGTCCGGCAAGAGCGCGAATAAATTGCATCGACGACGGCTTGCACCGCCGTTCGCCGGGCGCGGCGCATTCGTTTCTGTGAAGGGGCGCCGACAACGCGCCGATTTCAAGCAGGTTTCAAAGCCGCGCACCGCGTCGCCCGAACAATCGCCGGAAAATCGCAACGCGGGGCAGGGACGCTGGGCGCCGAATTCGAGCGGGCCTGCAACCTGCGTTTCTCGTCAGTCAGCGCGGGCGCGCCTCACCGGGAACCTCGGGCAATCCCGAGGGGGAATAGCGTTGGTAGCGCTGGCCGAACGTCTTGGCGGGCACGGCGCCCACGCCGATAGACGAAGCGCGTTGCGCGTCGAGGATCGTGCTGACGCTCCAACGCCAAGTCGACACATCGGAGGCCGCCTGATCGGCGCCGAGGCCGCCAACGCCGAAGCCTGCGAGAACGAGGGACAGAAGGAATGGCCTGAGCATGCCCGTCTCCTCTCCATTCTTATTGTCTTTTTTGGCTTTGCCTGGGCGCTCGCGACCGCCGGTCGGCGAGCGCGGCGGCCCCGACAAGGCAAAATACAGGTAACAACACCAATGTGACGGTGTGAAGGCGCCCTTAGTCGGCCGGCGACTCGTCGCGCAGGTATTGGACCGCCATCGCGCGCGTGACCCGCTTTCCGCGCGCCAAGGCCTCGCGGTCGAGCGCCGCCACGACTGCGCGCGCCGCGTCGAGCGATCGCTCGATGTGCAGGGCGACGTAGGAAACGACCGACGGATCGACCGCAAGCTGGCGGTCGCTGAACAATTTGAACAGAACCGCCCGCGTCAGTTCGAGATCGGGAGCGCCGAGCGAAACGACCGGCGCCAGGCGAAGCCGCGACAGGAGATCGGCCGTCTTCAGACCCCATGCGTCGGGCGGGCCGCGCGCGGTGAAGAGCAGATAGGCGTTGCTCTCGCGCGTCAGATTCATCAAGTGAAACAGCGCCGCCTCTTCAGCGCCGATGCCGTCGGCGTCTTCGATCAGCAACGCCTTGGCGTCGGCGAGTTCGATCAGCGGCGCGCGCGGCAGCGTCTCGGCGACGACGACGCGCGCCGCGGCCATGCGCGCCCAGATCGCGCCGAGATGGCTCTTGCCCGAGCCGCTCGGTCCGACCAGCATAAGCATGCGGCCCGCCCAATTCGGCCAGGATAGAATCGCGCGCAACGCCTCGGCGTTTCCAGGCGCCTCGAGAAAATCCTCGTGCGCGTAGCTGGGGTCATGAGGCCAATCGAGAGTCAGTTGTCGTGGCGGAACGCTCACGGCTCGATCCTCGCCACGTCGCCGCCGCGATAAAGCGGGCTCTTGAGATAGAGGCCGATCAGGTGACGCGCGAGCACGCCGAGCGCCGCCGCGGTCGGAACCGCGATGAGCAGGCCGGTGAAACCGAACAGCTCGCCGAACGCGAACAGCGCGAACATCAGCCAGACCGGATGCAGTCCGATGGATTCGCCGACCAGCTTGGGCGAAATGACGTTGCCTTCGAGAAACTGCCCGACCCCGACGACGCCCAACGCGAGAAAAAAGAGCTTAGGACTGGGCCAACCCTGGACGAGGCCGACGCCGAGCGAGAGCACCAGCGCCGTCAGCGATCCCACGTAGGGGATGAAGCTCAGCACTCCGGCGATCACGCCGATGAGAAAGCCGAAGTCGAGGCCGATCAAGCTCAGCCCGATTCCGTACCAAAGGCCGAGAAACAGGCAGACCAGCGACTGGCCGCGAATGAACCCCGCTAGCGCCGCGTTGATCTCGGAAGCGATCTTGCGCAAGGCGTCGCGATGGTCGAGCGGCAACCAGCTGTCGAGCGTCCCGATCATCTTGTTCCAGTCGACGAGGATGTAGAAAGCGACGACCGGCGTGACGATGAGGAGCGAGAAGAAATTGACGATCATCGCGCCGCCGGAAGCGAGCGAGCGCACCGCGTTGAGCAGCCATTGCGCGCCCTGCGCGACGAAGTCGCCGACCGATTTTTGAATCTGTTCGGCCGAGAGGGTGTTGCCGAGGCCGAGGGAATCCCGCCATTGCCCGCTGTATCGTTCGAGCAGCGCCTTGCCTTCGTCGACCGCGAGCGCCTGCAGCCGCATGACGTAGCCCGGCAGTTTCTGCGTGAAGTCGATCAACTGATTGCCCAGGATCGGCGCAACGACGACCAGGACGAGCACGACGACGAGGATAAACACGGCCAGGATCAGCAGCGAAGCGGCCAGACGGCTGAGGCCGACCCTCTCGAGGCGACGCACGATGGGATCGAGCAGGTAGCCGAGCGCGATGCCGGCGGCGAAGGGCGTCACCGCCGATCCGAGAACGTGCAGCAGCCACCACACCGCCGCCAGCGCGACGGCCCAAAAAAGGATTTGACGTTCGAGGCTCACAGCACGGACCTCAGCTGCTCATATGGTCGAGCCATTGGGCGATGTAGACGGCTCCGGAGGCCAGCGTCGAGGCGGCGACGATCAGCGCGAGCGCCAATTGCGCGACCGATTCGTCGTAACCGAAGGCCTTGGATCCGAGCACGAAAGCCGCCAACGCGATCTGCGCGACCGTGTTGAACTTCGAGATCCAAACCGGGTGGATCGCGACGGGCTTGAAGAGCAGCCAGGAAACGACCACCGCGAACAGAATCATCAGATCTCGCGAGACGACGAGAATGGCGAGGGCGGGCGCCAGCGCGCCGATCGCCGCCAGCGCGACGTACATCGAAGTCAGCAGCGCCTTGTCGGCGAGCGGATCGAGATAGGAGCCGAGCTCGGTGCGCAAGTCGAACCGCTTGGCGATGAAACCGTCGACGCCGTCGGAGATTCCGGCGACGACGAAGATCACGAAAGCATCGACGAAGCGCTGGGCGACGATCATCGACACCGCCAGCGGCGTCATCAGCAGCCGCGCGAGGGTAATCAGATTGGGCAGATTGGCGAGGAACTGCGAACTGTTCATGAAACGCCAACGCCCTCCCGCCTCGCTCGGCGAACACCCCTGCGCCGGAGCGGACCCCTCGTCCGCTTGCGGCCTAAGCGCCGACTC
>JBEKFO010000105.1:0-10764 GCA_050013275.1 Roseiarcus sp.
GCCCCTGCGGCGATTTTCCCGCCCGCGAGGGCGAAGGCTACGAGCCGAGCGTCGTGCTCGATCTCGACTATTGGGCGATCCTGCCGCGCTGAGGGAAACGCCATGCGCCTGCCCCACGACGCCGCGCTTCTGGTCATCGACGTCCAACGGGCGATCGACGATTCCCGTTGGGGCCCGCGCAACAACCCCGCGGCCGAACGCGCGATCGCGGCGCTTCTCGCCGTCTGGCGCGCGGAAGGCTTGCCGATCGTCCACGTCCGCCACGATTCGGTCGAACCGGGCTCCCCTTACGCGCCGGGTTTGCCCGGCCACGCCTTCAAGCCCGAGGCGCAGCCGCTCGAAGGGGAAACAGTGATCGGCAAGAGCGCCCACAGCGCCTTCGTCGGCACGTCTCTGGAAGAGACGCTCGACGCGCTCGGCGCGACGACGCTGGTCGCCTGCGGCGTGCTCACGCACAATTCGCTGGAGGCAACCGTGCGGCACGGCGCCGATCTCGGCTATCGCATGTTCGTCGTCGCCGACGCCTGCTGGGCGGTCGACGTCACCGATCTCAGAGGTCGCCTATGGCCGGCCGAAGACGTCCACGCGCTGGCGCTCGCCTGCCTCGATGGCGAATACGCCGAGGTGGTGAATTGCGCGACGACGCTGCAGGCGGCGCGGCTGGCGCGAGCGCGCGAACGGACCAGGCCTGAGGGGCGGGACTGAGCGGGCCGGCCGAACGCGGGCTTGCGAACGGCCATGCGACAATGCGCCGAGGGGACGCAGCGGCCTGCGGAAGCTATCAAGGAGAAGCGCGCCGCGGCGGCGCCCGGTCGCCGCGCGACCGCGCACGGAGAGCCGCATGCCGTTTTACAAGACGCTGCTATGCTTCTCGCCCTGGCTGGCCTTCTTGATCATCGCCCGCGACAGTCTGTTGCAGGTCAAGATCGCGCTCGCCGTCGCATTCGCGCTGACGATCGTCATGGGGATCGCCAAGCTCCACCGCGGCGTGCTGCTGTGGGCGGGACTCGCATTCTTCGCCGGGGCTTCGATCGCCGTCATCGGCTTCGACAACCCTTGGACGGAGCGCCACCTCGGCGTGCTCGCCAATGCCGCGCTGGCGGTCGCGACCTTTCTCGGCATGGCGATCGGGCGGCCGTTCACCCTGGACTACGCCAAGTCCCATACCGATCCAGCATTGTGGAAGAGCCCGGCGTTCTTGCGCACCAACAACGCGCTCACCGGCGTTTGGGGCGTCGCCTTCGTCGTCAACCTGCTGCTCGCTTGGGGAAAAATGGAAGGTTTCGCGCTCCCGGCGCTCGCCTACGAGCTGCTCGCCTACGCCGTGCTGATTTGTGCGGCCTGGATCACGAGCTGGTATCCGAAATACGTCCACGCCCGCGCGCAAGCTGGACCAAACAGTAACGCAGTCAGTTGACGGCGGGCGGCGAACCTGCGGACCAGTTCATCGCTCCCGTGCTTCTCCACAAGCCGATCGAACGCCGCCCGCCGGACGAATTTCAGAACGCCATGGAAGACGCTGTTTTGGTCGCGCACGGCGTTGATCCTTTCCGTGTCCGGATGAGTCGCCAAACCCTCTGAAGTGAGTGGAATCACTGTCGCGCGCCTCTTCGAGCACAAATCGTGCCGGACAGCCGCGGCGCAAGGCCGGGCATGACGGGGTTAGAGCGAGCTGTCATGAGGTTGAACCGGACCTCCATCGTCGTTGCGAGCGGAGGAAGCAATCCAGAGCGTCATGGAGCGCCGCCCTTCGACCCCCTGGATTGCTTCGTCGCTTCGCTCCTCGCAACGACGATTCCATGCGATTGCAACGCGCTCCAGCGTCTTATCCCAGCGCCTATGGGGGGCCGGCCCGTCTCGCGTCGCGTTCCCCGCCGCGCCCGTCAAGGCGCGTCAAGTTTCGTCAAGCCGTGTCAAGTTTCGTCAAGTTTTGTCAAGGGTCGTCAACGGCCTGTCTGGAAAAACACAGGATAATTCAATACGTTACGCCGCGTCAAGGGCGACGGAGGCCGCTCGCCCGTCTTGCGCGTCCGGGCGCGGCGCGGCCAAGACGCCGATTCATGACGCCTTGCACGCCTGTCCCCGAGCGACGCAGGCCGAACTCGGCCGTGCAGCCGGCCGCGACTTGCCGGCGCCCTCGGACCATTGATTCGCCGCCGCGCGGCGCGACGCTTGGGCTCGTCGCCGACGAAGCGCGCCGTCGAGTTCGCCTCCTCCTGCGGCTCCAGAAAATCGCCGTCCCGCGGACACCGCCGAACGCCTGGCGCGCGCATCGTGGGCCCGCTCAGCGTGCGAAGCGAACCTATCCTCGCGCTGCGGAGGAAAGGGCGGACCAACCGATCGCCCTCCCTCCGAAATCATGCGGCGGGCGCCTCGAGCCCGATCTCGAGCCTCGCGGCGTCGACCGCGCCGGTGCGCGCGAGCTTGTTCCACAGCTGGCGCCGGCCGCGCAGCGCGGCGAGCACCACCGAGAAGGTGACGACATAGAGAAACGGCCGGTAGACGAAGCGCTGCACGACCACCACCCACATGTCGCGCAGCGGCCGCCGGTCGAGGCGGAAAGCGACCGACGAGGCCAGCAAGTCCAGCGCCAGGAAGGTGGCGTAGCCGACCGCGACCGGACGAAGATCGAGCCGCAGCAGCGCGAGCAGGAAGATGAAGTCGCCGATCGGCGCGAGCAGCGGGAACAGCAGCTGGAACATCGCGACGTTCGGCAGCGCCACCCAGCCGAGCGGGCCGCGCCCGAAGTGGCGGCGATGCTTCCACAGGCTTTGCAGCGTGCCGTAGCTCCAGCGGAAGCGCTGGCGGAACAGCGCCGCGATCGTTTGCGGCGCTTCCGTTATCGATTGCGCGAGCGGCGCATAGGTGATGCGGCCGCCCGCGCCGAGAATGGTCAGCGTGAGGTCCGCGTCCTCGGTCAGCGTGTCGCCGGAATAGCCGCCGACGGCGAGCAGCGTCGCGCGGCGCCAAGCCCCGGTCGCCCCCGGCACCACCGAAATGCAGTTGAGGCTGTCGAAAGCGCGCCGGTCGTAATTCTGCGAGGTGACGTATTCGACCGACTGGAACGCGGTTAGCAGATTGCAGACGTTGCCGACCTGCACGTTGCCGCAGACCGCGTCGATCGCCGGATCGACGAAGGGTTTGACGAGGCTCGAGATCGTGTGGCGCAGCACGAGCGTGTCGGCGTCGATGGTGACGACGATCTCCTCCTCCGCCGCGCGCGCCCCGCGGTTGAGCGCCGCGGCCTTGCCGGCGTTGCGTTGCCGCAGGAGTGCGACGCGCGGATCGCGCGCCGCCCAGCCCTCGACGACGCGCGCCGTTTCGTCGGCGCTGCCGTCGTCGATGACGAGGATTCTCAGCCGCTTGTAGTCGCTGGCGAGCGCCGCCTCGATCGTGCGGCCGATAACCCGCGCCTCGTTGAAAGCGGGGACCAGCACGCACACCGGCGGCTCGAAGGCGGGCGGCGTCTCGGCGGTCCGCCGGCGCCGGTCGCGCGCCACCAACACGCCGAGGAAGAGAATGCGCAGAATGGCGATCCCGGTGGTGAAGGCGAAGAGATAGACGAGGATCTCGGCGCCGGAGGTATGCGTCCAGGCCGGAATGCGCGCGCCGAACGACAGCAGTTCTTCGCGCCGCGACAGCTCGGGGTTGAGCGACGCCGCCGAGACGCCGATGAGCTCGTTGAGCGGCACGATCTCGTAGCCCGCTTCGCGCAGCGCCGGGATCAGCCGGTCCAGCGCCGCGACGGTCTGGCTGCGGTCGCCGCCGCCGTCGTGGAACACGACGACGTGGCCGCCGGTCGAGACGAGGTCGTGCATCACGATGTTGAAGATCGCGTCGGCGCCGGGACGGTCGTAATCCTGCGAGTCGACGTCGGCCCCGGCGACGAGGTAGCCCATCCGGTCGATGTCCTCCAGCGGCGCGAGCTGGGCGGCGCTCGTCGGCGCCGAATCGGTGTCGTAGGGCGGGCGGAACAGGAGAGTCGACCGTCCCGCAGCCGCCTCGATCTGCCGCTGGCCGAAGCTCGCCTCGACCCACAGGCGCGCTTTCGAGATCGCCGTCAAATCGGGGTGCGAGTAGGTGTGATCGCCGATCAGATAACCGGCCTCGACCTCCTCGCGGACGAGCTGCGGGGCGCGCTCGACATTCTCGCCGATGAGGAAGAACGTCGCCGGCGCGCCGTACTTCGCCAGCACGCTGAGGACCTGAGGGGTCCAGATCGGGTTAGGGCCGTCGTCGAAGGTCAGCGCGATTCTCTTCGGCGCGTTGTCGCCGCCAAAGCGCTGCACCTTGAAGGACCGTGGCAGGGTTTCGTACCGAGCCCAGTCGATGAAGCCGTTCGTCACGCCGAAGTCGCGCACGCCGTCGCGACGCCCCTCGTCGACGCGCAGCAGCTCGCCTTTGCCCTCGATTCGCACCGTGTCGATGTTCGGCGTGCGCGACAGCGCGCGCGGATCGAAATTGGCCGCGTTCGGCGCGCCGAAAAACGACCATAGCTGTGGGTCCTCCGGACCGGTGCGCCAGAGCGCCGCGCCGCGCACGCCGGCGTGGCGCGCGTAAGCGTACTCGTTCCAGGCCGAGAACGCGTCGAGCATCCACACGTCGTGATTGCGGCGCGCGTCGTCGACATAGTGGAAGTGACTGTTGACGTCCTCGCCGCCGGCCTCGATGCGCGCGTTGTGGCTGTCGGCCAGCGCCAGCGCCTCGTCGAACTCCAGCGCTTCGGCGGTGTGGCCGCCTTCGGTCCAGTCGTAGGCGTAAGCGCCGACGCCGGCGATCAGCTTGTCCGGATCGATGCGTTCGGCCGCCTGGTCGAGGCCGTCCTGGTACCACGGGCGCGAGGCGATCGGGCCCGCGGCGCTGGTCGACCAGTGCTCGTCGTAGGCCATCAGCACCACCGCGTCGGCGATGCGGCCGATCGCCTCGTAGTCGTAGGCTTCGTCGTTCATCGGCACGTCGACGGTGACCAAGAACCCGCGCGCGTGCAGCGCGTTGGTCAGCCGAACGAGCCAGTCGACGTAGACGCGCTCGTCCTGCGGATGGAGACTCTCGATGTCGATGTTGACGCCGTCGGCGTTGTTCTCGGCGAGCGTGGCCAGCAGGCGATCGAGAAACACGTTCGCCGCGTCGGCGTTGCGCAGGAAGTCGCCGAGCCCGGCCTCGAACCATTCGCCGTTCGCATCGATGTTGGCGACGCGCGGCAGGACCTTCACGCCCGCGGCGCGCAACTGGTCGGCGATCTTGCGGTCCACCTTGACGGACAACGCGCCGGTCGCGTCGGCGAAGCTCATCCAATCCGGGAAGACGATCTGCAGATTCTTGAGATGCGCGCGCAGCGAAGCGACGCTCATTTGCTCGTCCTGCAGGACGAACGCGGCGTTGAGGAACCCCGGCCCGCCGAGCGACGCCGCCGGGGCGGGCGCCGTCGACGTTGCCGCCGGGGCGCTGGGCGCCGTCGCGGCGCTCGGCGTCGTCGACGGGCCGGATGAAGCCGCCGCGACGCTCGTCGTGTCGTCGAGCCTCACGACGACGGCGTCTCCGGCCACGCGCGCGGTCTGGAGGGCGGACGGCAGCGCCGGAAGCTGCGGCGGCGTCAGGACGCTCAGCGCGACGAGGCCGACGGCGGCGAAGGCGATGACGGCCAGCGTCAGGCCGACGACGCGGACGAAACGCCCGCGACGCGCTGTAGGATCCTCGAAAATCATCAGTCTGCGCCCCTTATCGACTCGCCGCGACGCGCGTGCTTGCGCGCGCGTTCACGACGGCCCCCGCACCCATTGAGCAGAAGCTCGGTGAACCGCGGCTGAACGGATTGCGGCGCCCGACCCCCCGGCTCCCGGCGCGGCGCGGAAACCGCGAGGACCGCGCGCCTCTTTTGGCGAGGGGCGCCCGGAGTGCGGCGTCTTGTCGCGATGCGTATTGCGTTCGCCGCTCGTCGCGACCTCTCAAAGTCGCCGATTCGAGCTGCGGTCGCGTGGAGCGGATTTCACCCTTTCGTGCTGTGCGAAACGACCGCTTCGGGCAGGGGCCGCCGGCCGCGGCGCGGGCGCAGAACGTGGGATTTCATCTGCTGGCGCCTCGTCTTGCGATCGAAACGGCCGCCGCCGTCATGCCCGGCGAACCGCGTCGGCGGCCGAGCGCGCCGTCTTTCCCGCCGACGACGCCGGCTCTCGCCTCACTTCGCCAAGTAGGGCGCGAGCAGCGCCAAGTCCGCCGCGCCCAGCCGCTCGCTCGCCGTCCAGGCCTGATGCCAATAGGGATAGAGCAGCGTCGGCTGGCTGACATGATCGAGCCGCGCGCGCTCTTCCGCAGTGAGCTTCACCTCGAGGCAGGCGAGATTGTCCCTGAACTGCGCCTCGGTGCGCCCGCCGACGATCACCGAGGTCACGCCCGGACGGCCGAGCGTCCAGGCGAGCGCAACGCGCGCCGCCGAGACGCCGTGGGCGTCGCCGATCGCGACCAGCTCGTCGACGATGTCCCACAGCTTGCCTTCGTCGGCGATCGGCGGCTCCTTCCAGCCCGCGGTCTGCCGCGTGCCTTCGGGGGCGCTCTTGTCGCGCCGGTGCTTGCCGGAAAGCAGGCCGCCGGCCAACGGGCTCCAGATCAGCACGCCGAGCTTCTGGTCGAGCGCGATCGGGATCAGCTCGTACTCGGCCTCGCGCGCCTGCAAGGTGTAGTGGATCTGCTGCGAGACGAAGGGGATGCGGCCGTCGCGCCGCGCGGCCTCCATCGCCTTCATGACGTGCCAGCCGGAAAAATTGGAGCAGCCGACGTAGCGCACCTTGCCGGCGCGTACGAGGCTGTCGAGCGCCTCCAGAGTCTCCTCGAGCGGCGTCAGGCCGTCCCACTGGTGGACCTGATAGAGGTCGATCACGTCGGCGCCCAGCCGCCTCAGGCTGTCCTCGCAGGCGCGGATCAGATGCCAGCGCGAAAGTCCGGCGTCGTTCGGCCCTTCGCCGGTCGCAAAGCGCGCCTTGGTGGCGATCAGCATGCCCGGCTTGCGCTTGCCGCCCATCGCCTCGCCGATCAAGGCTTCCGAAGCGCCGGCCGAATAGACGTTCGCGGTGTCGATCAGATTGACGCCGGCGTCGGCGACGAGGTCGATCAGCCGCCGCACTTGATCGAGCGACACGGCGCCGACCTTGGCGAAATTGCCTTTGCCGCCGAAGGTCATCGTGCCCATCGTCAGCGCCGAAACCTTCAGCCCGGAATTGCCCAGTTGTCGATATTCCATCGTTCTCCTCCGCGCTCGTGATTCTCTCAGGACGACTTGGATTCTCTTGGGACGGCCCAGCCGGGACAAATGCGCCACCGGCGCTGGAATCGGCGCCGACGATCCATTGCGCGCTCGCAGGCGATTATGCGCGAGAAGGGGTCGAACTCAAAGATGCGCGGGACAAGGGGTTTCCTTCCCCGCGAAAACGAGGCATAAACAGGCCGGAGAAGCTAACATGTCAGTGTCGGCGCCGCCAGGTCGCGCGCGACGCCCCAGCGCGGAGGAATGCTGATGCGAGCGCTGTTGTGCACGCGCCCCGGCGAGCTCACGCTCGTCGAGCGCGCCAAACCCGAAGCCGAGCCCCGCTCCGCGCTGGTGCGCATCCGGCGCGCCGGCGTCTGCGGCACCGACCTGCACATCTTCGAGGGCTCGCAGCCCTATTTCGAATATCCGCGCATCATCGGCCACGAGCTCTCCGGCGAGATCGAGGCGGTGGGCGAAGCGAGCCGGTTTCGCGTCGGCCAGCGCGTCGCGGTGCTGCCCTATGTCGCCTGCGGCGCCTGCGTCGCCTGTCGGCGCGGCAAGCCCAATTGCTGCCAGAAGCTCGCGGTGTTCGGCGTCCACCGAGACGGCGGCATGGCCGACTGGCTTTGCGTGCCCGACGACAATCTCGTCGACGCGGAGGGCGTCGGCCTCGACGAAGCGGCGATGGCGGAATTCCTCGCCATCGGCGCCCATGGCGTGCGGCGCGGCGAGATCGCCGCCGGCCAACGCGTGTGCGTCGTCGGCGCCGGGCCGATCGGCGTCGCGGCGACGATTTTCGCAAAGGCGCGCGGCGCCGAAGTGACGGCGCTGGACCGGCGCGCCGATCGCCTGCGCTTTTGCGCCGAGACGATCGGCGTCGATCACGTCGTCGAAGCCAACGGCGACGCGCGCGCGGCGCTCGGGAAGTTGACGGGCGGCGATTTCTTCGATTGCGTCCTCGACTGCACCGGCTCGCCGAAGGCCATGGAAGCGGGATTCTCGCTGGTCGCGCACGGCGGCGCCTACGTGCTGGTGAGCATCGTGCTCGGCGAGATCACGTTTTCCGATCCCGAATTTCACAAGCGCGAGACGACCCTGCTGGGCAGCCGCAACGCGACGCGGGAGGATTTCGATGCGGTGTTCGCGATGTTGCGCGCGGGGAAAATCCCGAGCAAAGCGCTGAATACCCATCGCGCCTCGCTCGAAGAAGCGCCCAGAGCGTTCCCGCATTGGCTGCAATCCTCTAGCGGCGTCGTCAAGGCGCTGATCGAGGTCTGACGCCGTGGCTTTCCCGATCCTCCAGTTCGGCACCAGCCGGTTCCTCCAGGCGCACTTCGATCTGTTCGTCGCGCAAGGCTTCGCCGAGGGCGACGGGACGGGAAAAATCGCGGTCGCGCAGACGACCGCCTCCGCGGAGAGCGCGCGCCGCCTCGCCTTCTTCAATTCGGGCCAGCCTTATCGCGTCCACGTGCGCGGACTGGCGGCCGCCGCCGTCGTCGACGAATGGATCGAAGTCGCCAGCGTCGGGCGCGGCGTCGACGCCAACCGCGAATGGAGCGCGCTGGAGACGCTGTTCGTCGACGAGGCGCGCTGGATCGTGTCGAACACCGGCGACCGCGGCTACGAGCTCAGCGAGGGGGATCGCTTCGAAGGCGCGGTTCCCCGCTCGTTCCCCGCCAAGCTGACCAAGCTGCTGCATGCGCGCTTCGCCGCGGGGCGGCCGGCGCCGACGCTCTTTCCCTGCGAGCTGATCGAAGGCAACGGCGACAAATTGCGCGCGCTGGCGCTGGAGGTCGCGGGCGGCTGGGGCCTGGGAGAGGAATTCCGGCGTTGGATCGCCGAGGAGTGCCTGTGGATCAATTCGCTGGTCGACCGCATCGTTTCGCAGCCGCTCGAGCCGGCTGGGGCGGTCGCCGAGCCCTACGCGCTGTGGGCGGTGGAAAAGCGCCCCGGCCTCGTCATGCCGTGCGAACACCCGAGCATCGTGCTCGCCGACGATCTCAAGCCCTACGAGCGCTTGAAGCTGTTCATCCTCAATCTCGGCCATACCTATCTCGCCGAGGGCTGGGCGGCGCGCGGCGGCGCCCGCTCCGAGACCGTGCGCTCCCTGCTCGCCGACCCTGCGATCCTCGCCGACCTTAACGATCTTTACGACCGCGAGGTGTTGCCCGTCTTCGACGCGATCGGAATGGGCGGGCAGGCGCGCGCCTACCGATCAAGCGTGATCGAGCGCTTCCGCAACCCCTTCCTCGACCATTATCTCGCCGATATCTTCACCAACCACGCCGCCAAGAAGCAGCGCCGTTTCGGCGGCCTGATCGCACTCGGCGCGCAGGCCGGCGCCGCGATCGCGCAGCCGCGGCTGAGTGCAGCGCTGGCGCGCTGATCGCTCTTGCCGCAAACGGCGAAAGAGTCCAATGTCCCGGCCCTTCGCGCCGTCCGAGTTCGGGAGTCTTTCGTGATCGCTTTGTCTTCGCCCGCCGCCCTCTTGCGCGCCGCAGGAGCGGCGTTCGCGTTCGCGCTGTTTTTGTTCGGCCCGGCGCAAGCGCAAGAGGCTCGCAAGCCGGACCGGACGGTCGACATGGCGGCGGTGCTGCAGCCCGGGCCGCTGCCGGAGATTGCGATCGGCGACCCCAAGGGCGTTCCCGTCGTCGAATACGGCTCGCTGACCTGCCCGCACTGCGCGGTGTTCGATCACGACGTGATTCCGCCGTTCAAGGCCAAGTATGTCGACACCGGGAAGGTGCGGTTCATCTTCCGCGAGTTTTCCCGCAATCCGCTCGACGTCGCGGCTTTCGTCCTCGCCCGCTGCGTCGGCGACGACAAGACGTTGGCGACGATCGAGCTGTTGTTCTCCGAACAGGACAAGTGGGCGTTCGTCAACAACCCGCTCGAAGCCTTGATCGCCGCCATGCGCCCGACCGGCATGAGCCATGAGGCCGCGATGGAATGCCTGAAGAATCAGACGCTGGCCGACGACATGAACAAGATCGTGCAGGCGGCGGAGTCGACCGTCAAGATCACGGGGACCCCGACGTTCGTCATCGACGGCAAAGTCTACGAGGGCGAGCTGACCCTGCCGGAACTCGACGGGATCCTCAAGCCGTTGGTGAAGTAAGCCCGGCCTTTCACCACTGCAGGAACCGCCGCCCGGCGAGCGCGCCGACGGCGACGACGACGAGCGTGGCGAGCGGATACCAGCTGGCGACGAACAGCGGCGAATCGTCGGTGCAATTGGTCGCGTAGATCGTCGCTGCGACGCCCGCCGCGGCGGCGCCGGCGAGCGCGCCGCTCAGGGCCGGATGCTGCGGCGCACCCGCCCGCATGGCGGCGATCAGCGCCGTCAGCGGCGGAATCGAAAGCAGCGGGATCAGCGTCAGGCAGTGCAGCGAATTGGTCCCGATGAGGCGCGTCCCCCACAGATCCGGCGGCACCAGAAAGAGTTCGGCGACGACGGCGCCCGCCAGCAGCGCGAAGGGCGCGGCCAGCAGCAGCGCGAGCGCGCGCGGGCGCGCGTCGGGGCG
>JBEKFO010000106.1:0-10550 GCA_050013275.1 Roseiarcus sp.
CAGCCCCAACGACAAGTTCGTCGTTCGCGACGCGACGACGGAAGACAACGTGTGGTGGGACAACAACGGCGCGATTTCGCCGCGCGAGTTCGACATCCTGCTCGGCGACTTCCTTGAGCACGCCAAGGGTCGCGACTTGTTCGTGCAGGACCTCTACGCCGCCGCCGACCCCTCGGCGCGCGTCAGCGCGCGCGTATTCACCGAATTCGCGTGGCACTCGCTGTTCATCCGCAATCTCCTGATCCGGCCGAAGCCGAGCGAACTCGGCGGCTTCCTTCCCGACCTGACGATCGTCGATCTGCCCTCGTTCCGCGCCGACCCCAACCGCCACGGCTGCCGCACCGAAACGGTGATCGCGTGCGACTTCTCGCGCCGCATCGTGCTGATCGGCGGCACCAGCTACGCCGGCGAGATGAAGAAGGCCGTGTTCACCTATCTCAACTACGTTCTGCCCGAGGCCGGCGTGATGCCGATGCACTGCTCGGCCAATTCCGGCGGCGATGACGACGTCGCGATCTTCTTCGGCCTTTCCGGCACCGGCAAGACGACCCTGTCGGCCGATCCGAGCCGCACCCTGATCGGCGATGACGAGCACGGCTGGGGCGAGATGGGCGTCTTCAATTTCGAGGGCGGCTGCTACGCCAAGGCGATCAAGCTGTCGCGCGAAGCCGAACCGGAGATCTACGCCACCACCGAGCGGTTCGGCACCGTGATGGAGAACGTCACGCTCGACCCGGTGACCCACGCGCCCGATTTCGACGACGCCTCCAAGACCGAGAACACCCGCGTCGCCTATCCTCTCGACTTCATCGCCAACGCCTCGGCGACGGGCCGCGACGGGCCGCCCAAGAACGTCGTCATGCTGACCTGCGACGCGTTCGGCGTGCTGCCGCCGATCGCCAAGCTCGATCCGAGTCAGGCGATGTATCACTTCCTCTCGGGCTACACGGCCAAGGTCGCAGGCACCGAGCGAGGGGTCACCGAGCCGTCGGCAACGTTCTCGACCTGCTTCGGCGCGCCGTTCATGCCGCGTCATCCCTCCGTCTACGGCAATCTGCTGCGCGATCTGATCGAGCGCCATGAGGTCGATTGCTGGCTGGTCAACACGGGATGGACGGGCGGAAAATGCGGGGTCGGCCAGCGCATGCCGATCCGGGTGACGCGAAGCCTGCTCAGCGCCGCGCTGAATGGCGCGCTCAGTCGCGCCGAGTTCCGCCGCGACCCCTATTTCGGCCTCGCCGTGCCGACTTCGGCGCCGGGGGTCGACCCGCTGATCCTCGAACCGCACAAGACCTGGGCGAGCCGGGCCGAGTTCGCCGAGACGGCGTTGCGGCTCGTCGCCATGTTCCGGGACAACTTCGCCCAGTACGAGCCCCACGTCGACGACAGCGTGCGCGCGGCGGGGCCGGCGCCGCAGGAAGCGGCGGCGTAAGCTCGCCGGCCCGGGAGATCCGCCGACGCGCGTCGCCGCCGGGCCGCTCGGCCCGGCGACGACGGCGGGTTCGCTACGTCGCGGCTCTACCTGTAGGCCGATTCCAGCACGCGCAGTCCGACCTTGGGGTCCATCAGGCCGTGGTAGATCGGCGGGATCTGTTTATTGACGCCGAACAACTCGTAGACGGCGTGCATGGCGCAGTGGACCGAATACTCGACGGTGAAGACCACGTCTTCGGGCAGCTCGACCCACTGGCCGAGGAAGGCGAAGTTGCGCGCGCCCTCGGGCAGCGCCAGCGGCCGGTCCTCGGGAATGCGACGCGCAAACATGGCCGAGGCGTAGGGAAGCATGACCGTCGTGACGTCGGTCGTCGCCATGATCTCGTCGAGCGCGTCGTCGAAGCCGAGCTGGCCGACGAGCTCGCGCAGGATCTCGCGCCCGGTGCATTGCGCCATCGGCTTCTGCACGTAGTCGCCCTTCTCGTCGATGAACAGGCCGTAGCCCCACAGGGTGTAGGTGTCGGGCGGCAGATCGGGGAAATGCGGCTGATAGGGCACGACGATCGACATCAGCCACTTCGACTGGAAGAAGGTCATCAGCGCGCCGGTGCCGGGCGTGTTGCCGGAGAACTCGATGATGCGGTCGAGCAGGGCGCGGCCGCGCATCGTCAATGTGAACGACTCCCACTTGTTCTCGTCGACGTTGTAGAACGTGTGGGGGCGACCGAAATCCTCGGCTTTGCCCGCGATCGCGTCCCACAGCGCCCAGGCGCCGTCGCGCCGATCGCGGATCAGCTCGGGCACGGTGTCGTTGCCGCCGTAAGTCGCGTCGGCGGCGATCGAGCCGAGCGTCAGCATCGCGACGTCGTTGTCGGCGAGCTCAATGGTCGACTCGCCGCTCTTGGTGCGGATGTGAAGGCGGGTGACGCGGCGGTTGGCCGGGTCGGTCTGGTCGAAATCGACGTCGACGACCCGCGTCGCGAACCGCACGTCGACGCCTTGCGCGAGCATCCAGCGCTGCAACGGCCGGGCGATCGAATCGTACTGGTTGTACTTGGTGCGGCGGACCCCGGCGAGCGTGTGCATTCGCGGGAATTCCTGGATGAAGCGCAGGAAGTAGCGCTTCAGCTCGATCGCGCTGTGCCAGTTCTGGAAAGCGAAGGTGGTGCGCCACATCTGCCAGAAGTTGGTGGAGAAGAAGTGCTCGGAGAAGATCTCGTCGATGCGGCGGGCGCGGAGCAGGCGCTCGGGAGTGGCGAGCAGCCGCGTCATCTCCATCCGGTCGCCGGTGTTGAGGCCGTAGACGCTGGCGTCGATGATGCTGTGGTTCTTGTCGATCAGGCGGGCGTGCGCGTCGGTCTTCACCTTGTCGTTGAAATCCAGGATTTCTTGGCGGATCGTCACGTCGGGATTTTCCAGCGACGGGATCGAATCGAGCAGATTCCACAACGTCTGGTAGGCTTCCTCCTCGAGCATGCGGCCGCCGCGGGTGACGAAGCCGCGCTGCACCGGAGACTTCGCGCCGTCGAGCGAGCCGCCTTCAATGCCGAGTTCTTCGAGAATGTGGATGTGGTTCGCGGGCACGCCGGCGTCGCGGATGAGAAAGACGGCCGCCGCCATGGAGGCGACGCCGCCGCCTACGAGCCAGATCTGGCTCGTCGCGGGATCGATTGTGGACTTGGCGGTCATTTTACAGCTCCGATGTTGCTCGGTTGGGGAGAGGGGACGCCGGTCACGGCGCGAAAAAAGGCCAGCAGCATCTCGCCGCGCGGGATCGCGTCGGCGACGGTGCCCTGGACGGCGAAGCCGCACCAAAGCGCGTAGAGCCCGATCGCGATCTGCAGGCTCGGCAGCGCCGGCCGCAGGCGGTAGCGCTCGATCAGCTCGTCGAGCGCGGCGGCGAATTCGGCGTGATACGAGGCTTTGCCCGCGTCGTAGCGAGCCGCGAACTTCGCGTCGCGCCGCGCGTAGAGTTGCAGCTCCACGGCGAGCAACGACCATTCGGGCCTCTGAGAAAGCTCGGCCAGCCGCTCGGCGATGCGGCGAAGCGTGGCGTCGAGATCGGCTTCGGCGCTCGCGGCGATGAGCGCGCGCAGCGCCTGCACTTCCTCGTGGACGTGCCGCTCCATCAATTCGAGCAGCAGATCGTCGCGGCTGGCGAAGTTCGAATAGAAGGCCCCTTGCGAGTATCCGGCGGCTTCGCAGACGCCGCGCAGCGAAACGGCCATCACCCCGCCGCGGACGACCGCCTGACGGGCGGCCTCCAGCAGCCGGTCTCGGGTCAGCCGCTGGCTTTCTTCGCGCGTGACGCGCTTGTGGACATTCGTGTTCATGCGCGGTGAGATATCACATGATATCGGAATGTCAAGCGATATGTTAATTAAGGCGCGAGTGGCGCCGTCGAGCGGCAAGGCGCGCCCACGGCGGCTCCGCGGGCCTGCAACAGAGGGAGGGCGGCGCGGGGCTTCGGGGCGCCTTTGCGCCGCCTGCGCTCGGGCTGCCGCCGCGGACGAGCCGGCGGGTCGACGGCTAAGCGCAGCGCCCCCGCAATCCGGGCGATCGGCGCCCCGTTGTCCTCACCCGGCGGTCACGGTCGAGCGCAGCTTCAGCGGCGAATCGATCATGGTCAGCTTTTCGAAGCTGCTTCCCGTGCCGCGGATCGTCACGTTGCCGTAGTTGAATATCCGGCCGGTCAGCGTCTGGTCGACGTCGACGCTTTCGACCTTCTGCATGTTCATTTCCACGGTGTGCCGGCGGATCAGGCCGCGCTTGAGGATGACGCGCCGATCGGTGACGGCGATTTCCGTCGTCACGCGGCGAAACCAGGCGGGAATGAATGCGACGACGGCCGCAACGGCGAAGAGCATTGCGGCGAACCAGCCGATCGTCGCCATCTCGGCGTAGCGCACGGCGGCGAACAGCGACGCCAGCGCGCAGATCGCCGGCAGAATCGCCGGCGTGTAGGTCGTCCAGCTGACCGTGGTGTGGTAGCGAACCTGCTCGCCGGGTTCGAGGATGCTGTCGATGTAGCCCATTGCGAGCGCCTTCTCAGCGGGTGCCGCGGCGGCCGATGCACGCAGGATGCGCTCGAGCGGATGAAGCAGCCGTTCGCCGCTTGAAGCGCTCCGCCTCGAAGCCGACGAAACCCGCCCCGAACCCCTCGACCCCGAGGCGCCGTCCCTCGACGAATCAAGCCCGCATGCGTCGAGCTTTCGCGCAGTGTAACCCGAATCCGCGACGGTTTCGCGTCCCTCGCGAGCATGGGCGCCGCCAGGGGCGCCACGCTCGGCGAGCGCCGTCAATAACGCCTGGGGTCGATAGGCGCGCGCTCGGTCGCCGCAACGCGTAACCCCATGAATCGATTGGGGGCATCGATGTCGGGCAATAGGAATCGCCGCAACCGGCCGGCAACCGCGCATATTATTCCAATGACGGCAGCGGCGCATGCTATAGTGGCGTCGAACCAAGAGCGCTGAGTTTGGCGATTCTTGAGCTGCGACGATCGATTGGGCGCCTCAGGCCCACGATCGGCCAGCGTCAGATTGGAGATATCTTGCAAGTCTTAGTCCGTGACAACAACATCGAACAGGCCCTGAAATTCCTCAAGAAGAAAATGCAGCGCGAGGGAATCTTCCGGGAGATGAAGCGTCGGTCCGCCTACGAAAAGCCGTCTGAAAAGAGAGTGCGGGAGAAGGCGGAAGCGATTCGCCGCGCCCGCAAGCTCGCCCGCAAGAACGCGATTCGCGAGGGCCTGATTGCGGCCCCCAAGCCGAGGGCCCCGGCGCCCGGCCGAGCCAAGCCGGCGGCGTTCGCCCCGCGTTAGGCGACGCCGCGGCGTTTGGGCCGGCGGCCGGCGAACGTCTCGTTCGCCGAGAGGCGCCCAAGAAGGGGCGGATGAGGGCCTGCGCGAACCGGCGAGCGATTCAGAACTCCTTCCAATCGCCATCGGCGACGTCGACGGGCGCGCCGTTGGCGACCTTCGCTTTGGGCGCCGCTCGCGGCCGCTGCGCGGCGGGCTTGCGCTTTTCCGCGCGCGCGCCTTCGGTCGGCTGGCGGAACGCGTGCGGCGCAACCTTTTGCAGTTCGCGGCGCATGGAGGCGTTGCGTTCCGTCTGGCCGAGCTGGAACCGGCCGATCAGGTCCGAGAGCTGCGCGGTCTCCTGCGCGAGCGAATGGGTCGCCGCGGTCGATTGCTCGACCATCGTCGCGTTCTGCTGCGTCATCTGATCCATCTGGTTGATCGCGGTGTTGACTTGCGCGAGCGCGGTCGCCTGCTCCTTGGCGCCGCAGGCGATCTCGGCGATGACGCCATTGATCTCGCCCACCTGGGTCTCGATTCGCTCGAGCGACCGGCCGGTCTCGGCCACCAGCTCGACGCCGTGATCGACCTGCGTCGTCGACGCCAAGATCAGGCCCTTGATCTCTTTGGCCGCTTGCGCCGAACGTTGCGCCAGTGCGCGCACTTCCGACGCGACGACCGCGAAGCCGCGGCCCGCCTCGCCCGCCCGCGCCGCCTCGACCCCCGCGTTGAGCGCGAGCAGATTGGTCTGGAACGCGATCTCGTCGATGACGCCGATGATCTGACTGATCTGGCGCGACGACTTGGCGATCGCATCCATCGCCTCGACCGCGTCGCGCACGACCTCGGCGCTCTTCTTGGCGTCTTCGTCCGCCACCGAAGCGACGTGCCGGGCGTGGTTCGCGCCTTCGGCGGATTTCTCCACGGTCGCGGTGATCTCGTGAAGCGCCGCCGCCGTCTCCTCTAGGCCCGCCGCCTGCTGTTCGGTGCGCCGCGACAGGTCGTCGGCGGCCGTCGATATCTCGTCCGTTCCCGCGCGGATCGCGCTCGTGCTTTCGGTGACGCCGTGCATCGCGTCTTCGAGCTGCGCGATCGCGGCGTTGAAATCCGATTGCAGCTTGCGATAGGCCTCGGGTATGTCCGCCGACATCCGATAGGTCAGGTCTTTGGCCGCCAGCTTGGCCAAGCCGGCGCCGATGGACTCGACGACGATGGTCCGCTCGTGTTCGATCGCATCGCGCTGGGTCTGTTCGGCGCCTTTGTGCTCCGCCGCCGCGCTGGCGCGCAGGGCGGCGGCTTCCGCGTCGACCCGTTTCTTCTCGACCGCGCCGGCCTTGAACGCCTGCACCGCTTCGGCCAGCTCGCCGATTTCGTCGCGCCGCTTGAGCGTGGGCGCCTCGGCCGATTCGTCTCCCCTCTCCAGCTTCAGCATGGCCCGCGTAAGCGTGGCGATCGGAGCGGTGACGGAGCTGTGGACCCACCAGGCCAGGCGCCCCAAGGCGAGGGCGATCGCGGCGCTCCCGAGAGCCGCCGACACCTGAAGCGTCTCGACCTCTTGCGGGTCCATTCCCCCTGGTCTGATCCTGTAGGCTATGAGCCCCGGGGTGGCGATGGCCAGAAGAGCGACCAAGGCGATCCCCAACCCCACCTTCGTCGAGATCGAGACTTGGTCGAGTATCATCCTCTTTTGCTTCGACTTGCCGGCAATGACGTTGCGAAGATCGTCTATCGCCTCGACAGCGAACCTCGATTGCGTTCTGAACGCCCCGGTTTCGAGCGACGCCTTCGCCTCGTCGATCCGGTCCGCATTGATGAAGTCAACAACTGACGCGGCGACTTGGTGAAATTCCTTGTGACACTCGAGCAGCGCCTTGTATTCTTTGCGTTGGGAATGCACCTTTCCGTCGCTGTAGAGCCATTTGCCGAGCGGGCAATTGCAGTCGGAGCGAACGACCGCCGGATCGGGAGTGCGCTTGTCTTGAATTGCGGTCATCAGGCGGCTGCGCCACGCCATATGCGCGGTAATCGCCGTTCCAAGAAAGTCAGCCAATTTCTCTCTCCAATTGTTGGTAAATAGGATCACGAAAATACGTTAAGTTTGAGTGTAGCTTTCGTTATCTCGTTATTCAGAGGGACAGGATACCAACCGCGCTATTTCGCTATGCGCCTGAGGGCCCCGGATTTTCTGACCAGAACTGCCCCTGCCTCTTCCCACGACACACCGCGCCGTCGAGCTCTTGGCCGGACTTGCGCGACGCGGGCATTGCGCCGCAAGGTCGCGTTCCCTACACTCGAAGCGTCACGAGAGCGGCGCGGCGGCTGGAGCGGAGGCATGCGGACCGAAACGCCAACCAACGCCATTTTCGTCTCCTGCGACATCGTCGGCCACGGCGAGACCGGCGACCAGGACGAGCAACTGGCCCGCGTGCGCGACCTCAACGATTGCATCAGGCGCGCGTGCCGCGACGATTTCGCCACCGGCGCGATCTGGGCCTCCGGCGGCGACGGCGGCCACATGGCCTTCCTAGGCGCGCCGCGCGCCGCGGCCGCGATCGGTCTTCTCGAAGCGTTGTTTGCCTGGGCGCGGGGCGGCGCGAGCCCGGACGCGGCGCCGAAGGTGAAACTGCGCCTGACCGCGCATTTCGGTCCGGTCGCGGTCATCGAAGGCGCAGACGGGCGCAGCGAACTGGCGGGCGACGGGATCAACGTCTGCGGCAGCCTGCTGCGTTTCGGCGAGCCGCAGACCGTTCTCGTCACCGCTGAGTTCCGCGACCTCGTCCGCGATCTGCAAGCCGCCGGCGATCCGGTTCTCGCGCGGGTGAAATTCGGCCCGGGGCGGCGAATTTATCTCAAGCACAGCCGCGCGATGATGGTCATGCTGTTGTCGCTGGACGGCTCGTTCAGCTCGCGCGCCGACGATATGGCGCGTTCCGACCGGATCTTCTTGCAGCGCGCGCTCCACGCCGGCGAATCCTGGTCGGCCATCTATCACGCCAAGCGTCTGCTTCAGGTCGATTCATCGGACGCCGACGCCATCGACGCGTTGCAGGCGCTCACCCCCGCGCAACTCGTCGTCGCCGGGTCGCAGTCGAGCCGCGTCGAGGCTCATCCCCTGCTGTCGCTGATGAATCGGCAATCCGTGCACGATCTCGTGCGCGCCGCGCAGCTCGTCGAGCGCGACGACGGCGAGACGATATGCGTCCAAGACGACACCGGCGACGCCATGTTCATCATCGTCAAGGGCAAGATCGGCGTCGCCGTGGTCGAGGCCGCCTCCACGGACGGACCGGCGCCGGCCCCGCTCGACGTCAGCTTCGCCGCCGGGCAGATCGTGGGCGAACTCGCTCTGGCCTTGAATCGCCGCCGCACCGCGACCTTGCAGGCGATCGGGCAGACGGCGTTCCTGTCGATCAGCTACGCGACGCTGCGCGGCCTGCTCGAGGCCAAGCCGACCAATCCGCGCCTGCAGCGGGCGTTCAACGAATTCCTGCTCGATCGCTCCCTGCGCTTTCTCTGCGGCCAATGCGGCTATCTCGCCAAGGGGGAGGATGCGCCGCTCGCCGGGGTCGCCCAACCCTGGGAAAGCATGGTGGACGATTCGGAACGGTTGAACTTCGATTGGCGCGACGCCGATGCGCTCTTGGCCTCCAGCGACCGCTTCGCTCTTCCCGGCCTCTATATCCTGGCCGGCGGGCGCCTGATCGAGGCGACGCAGAACGACGTCGTCGCCAAACGCCTCGACGCTCAGAACCTTCCGATCGCCTTCGTCGACCTGCCGAACACGCTGGTGAGCGTCAATCATCCGTTCCAGATCGATCCCGACTGCGGCGCGACCGTCAACATCGTGCGCATTTCCGATTCTGCGCTGAAATCGTTCGGCCCGACCGTTCACGCCAAACTGGTCGCGGCGATCAGGCGCCAGCTCGCGCAACAGTTCGTCTACGACGTCTTCATCAGCTATTCGCATCACGACGAGCATATCGCCGTGACCTGGCGGGCCGCGATGGAGCAAGGGGGGCTGCGTGTCTACATGAGCCGCCCCGACGCGATGCGGAAGTTCAAGCCGGAAATCGAGCTCGCGCTCGCCGAATCCCTGGTGATGCTGCCGTTCGTCTCCGACCGCGCCAGCGGCCAGGAAGGCCAGGCCGGCTGGGTGCAACGCGAAATCGAATACCGCAAGACCTTGTTCGACGAGGACCACTGCAACATTCTGCCGATCGAATTGACCCCAGGCCTGTCGCAGACCTTCGCCGACGGCTTTTCCTCGATCCCGGTTTCCGGCGACGCAAGCGCCAATGTCGCCGAAGCGATCGAGACCGTCCGGCAAGTGCGCCAAGGCAAGCGCCCCCCGCCCTTCGCCGCCAAACGCCCGGCTCGGCAGCGAATTTAGGCGCGCGCCGCAATTGGATCGACGCCGCGAGCCCCTCGCCCCGCTCGTGGCGGCCGGGGAGGGCGGCGGACGTGGTGAGAGATGGGCCGGCCTTGTTCCTGTTCCGCGACTGCCGCGGAGAACTCGCAGGGTTGGGCGGTTGAGCGCAGCGTCGCCGTAACCCCGGAGCGATACTCCGAACGGCCGAAAATACTGACCGCGGTCATGCCCGCGCTTGTCTCGCGTTACGGGGACAGGATGCGAATTGCACAGTTTCGCGATCCGACAGTAGGCTCCAGACTTTCTCGACTGCAGCCGCCCTGCCCCTCTCCGTCACACACCAAGCCGTCGACCTCTTGGAAACAGAATTTCCGACCGTGAGGACCTGTCAAGGACGGTCCTTCGGACCGCCGCGCAGCGGCTAAAGTCCTTGACAGGTCCTCACGGTCGGAAAAAGAGGCTCTCCAAGAGGTCGACGGCGCGCTGCGTCGACGACCCCGAGCGTTTGTTGACCCGAGTTCGGAGCCCCGGGCGCGAAGGACGGCCCTTGCGCGCGCGCCGCCCGGCTGCGATCAAGCGCCGATGCGCGCGTTTGCCGACAGCCTGCCGATCGACGAAGCCCTGCCGCGGCTTTGCGCGGCGCTGAACGCCGGACCCAACGCGGTCCTCGTGGCGCCGCCCGGCGCCGGCAAGACGACCCGCGTTCCGCTCGCGCTGATCGACGAGCCGTTCGCGCACGGCGGCAAGATCATCGTGCTGGAGCCGCGCCGCCTCGCCGCGCGCGCCGCCGCGGCGCGCATGGCGGCGAGCCTCGACGAGAAGGTCGGCGAGACCATCGGGCTGCGCGCGCGCCTGCAGAGCCTCGTTTCGGCGCGCACGCGCATCGAGGTCGTCACCGAGGGCGTGTTCGCGCGCATGATCCTCGACGACCCCGCGCTCGAGGGCGTC
>JBEKFO010000107.1:0-10527 GCA_050013275.1 Roseiarcus sp.
GGGGCGGCATGATCAACGGCCTGCTGACCTTGTCGGGCGCTTGGGACAAGCTGCGCACCGATCCGGTCCTGCGCATGCTGGTGGTGTCGGTCGCCTTCTACGGCATGTCGACCTTCGAAGGCCCGGCGATGTCGATCAAGACGGTCAATGCGCTGTCGCACTACACCGACTGGACCGTCGGCCACGTCCACTCCGGAGCGCTCGGCTGGGTCGCGTTCGTCTCGTTCGGCGCGCTCTACTGCATGATCCCCTGGCTGTGGAACAAGCGGGAAGTCTACTCGATCCGCTTGGTGAACTGGCACTTCTGGATCGCGACCCTCGGCATCGTGCTGTACATCACCTCGATGTGGGTGTCGGGCATCCTTCAGGGCCTGATGTGGCGGTCGTATACGCCGCAAGGGTATCTCGAATATTCGTTCATCGAGACCGTCGCGGCGATGCACCCCTTCTATGTCATCCGCGCGCTCGGCGGCGTCCTGTTCCTCACCGGCTATCTGCTGATGATCTACAACATCTGGATGACGATCCGCGCGGGCGAGGAAGCAGCCGCTTCCGCCCAACCTTCCCTCCAGCCCGCCGAATGAGGAACTGAACCATGAGCAGCGGGACGCAAACTCCCAATACGTCGGGAATCTTCGCCAAGCATCACATCTTGGAGAAGAACCCCATCCTCCTGGCGATCGTCATCCTGATCCTGGTCTCGATCGGCGGTCTCGTGCAGATCGTGCCTCTGTTCTACCTGCAGGGCACGATCGAGAAGGTCGAGGGCATGCGGCCCTATACGCCGCTTGAACTCGCTGGGCGCAACATCTACGTGCGCGAGGGTTGCTACCTTTGCCACAGCCAGATGATCCGCTCGCTGCGCGACGAAGTGGAGCGCTACGGCCACTATTCGCTGGCCGCGGAAAGCATGTACGACCATCCGTTCCAGTGGGGCTCGAAGCGTAATGGCCCCGATCTGGCGCGCGTCGGTCTGAGATACACCGACACCTGGCAGATCGCGCATCTCTCGGATCCGCGTTCGGTCGTGCCGCAATCGATCATGCCGAGCTATGCGTTCCTCACCACCACCGCGCTGGATTCGCGTGAACTCGGCGACTACATGCGCACCAGCAAGTTGATCGGCGTCCCCTATACGGACGAGATGATCGCCAAGGCAGACGCGGATCTGAAGACGCAGGTCAATCCGGACAGCCCGGACGCCGCGGCGTTCTTGAAGCGCTACCCGAAGGCGCAACTGCGCAAGTTCAATGCGGCCAACCCCGCTTTGACCGAGGCGGACGCCGTGGTGGCCTATCTGCAGATGCTCGGCACCTTGGTCGACTTCAAACTCTATGACGACAAAGCCAACCTGCGCTGAGGGGGGACCGTCATGGGTTCAACGTACGATATGCTGGCGCAATTCGCGCTATCCGGGGGCATGATCTATTGCTTTGCATTGTTCCTCGGGGTGCTGGTCTATGCGTTTTGGCCGGCCAACGGCAAGGCTTTCAATGACGCGGCCCGGATGCCGCTGCGCGAGGATTGAGCGATGGCGACGACACAACCAACTCAAGTCGATTCGATCACGGGCCAGACCACTACGGGGCACGAGTGGGACGGTATCCAGGAACTGAATACGCCGCTGCCGCGTTGGTGGCTGTGGACCTTCTACGCGTGCATCGTGTTCTCGTTGGGCTACTATGCCCTCTATCCCTCTTGGCCGACGCTCACCGGCTACACGCACGGCCTTTGGGGAACCACAGCGCGTAGTCAGGTCGCCGTAGACGTTCAGGCGATCCAGGACTTGCGCGCGCAAACGGAAGCGGGCCTGGACACGGCGAGCGTACAACAGATCGTCGCGGACAAGAAGCTGCTGAGCCTGGCGTTGGCTCACGGCAAGGCGGCTTTCGCCGAGAACTGCACGCCCTGCCACGGCGCAGGGGGTCAGGGCGGCAAAGGCTACCGCAACCTGACCAACGAAGACTGGCTGTGGGGCGGCACGCTCGACGCCATTCAGACGACGATCACCCACGGCATCCGCGACTATACCGACAAGGACACGCGCACCAGCGCAATGCCCGCGTTCGGTAAGGACGGCATCCTGACCGCCGACCAGATTCAGCAGGTCGCCAGCTACGTGCGCACGCTGAGCAAGCTGGCCCCGGCGCCGGGCGTCGACGTCGCCGCGGGCAAGAAGATCTTTGCCGACAACTGCGCCGTGTGCCACGGCGAAGACGGCAAGGGACTGCTGGCGATGGGCTCGGCCAACCTCACGGACGGCCTGCAACTCTACGGCGGGGACTTTAAGGACGAGATCCAGACGATTACGTACGCCCGGAACAGCACGATGCCGGCGTGGGGCGCGAAGCTCGACCCGGTGACCATCAAGACCTTGGCGGTGTTCGTGCATAGCTTGGGCGCTGGACAGTGAGTCAATCGGAAATCGAGGGGGCCCGCGAGGTTTACGACGAGGGCCCCCTGTATGTTTCGGCGCCGAAAGTCTACCCGCAGAAAGTCAGCGGGACCTTTCGGCGGCTGAAATGGACGATACTCCTGGTCTGCCTGGGGATTTATTACTTTCTCCCCTTCGTGCGCTGGGATCGCGGGCCCAACGAGCCGCATCAGGCGGTGCTCGCCGATATCGCGCATTCGCGCTTCTACTTCTTCTTCATCGAGATCTGGCCGCAGGAAGTCTATTACTTCACCGGCCTGCTGATTCTCGCCGCGCTCTCGCTGTTCCTGTCGAACGCGCTCTTCGGCCGGGTGTGGTGCGGCTATTTTTGCTGGCAGACGGTTTGGACGGATCTGTTCATGTGGGTCGAACGGCTCGTCGAGGGCGACCGGCGCGACCGCATGAAGCTCGACGCGGCGCCCTGGGGCGGCGACAAGATCGCCAAACGGATCGCCAAGCACGGATTGTGGATTCTGATCGCCATGTGGACGGGCGGCGCCTGGGTGCTCTATTTCGCCGATGCGCCGACATTGGTGCGCGACCTCGCGACGTTCCAAGCCTCCAGGGTGGCTTACGTCTGGATCGGCATCTTCACCTTCATGACCTATTACTTCGCCGGGCACATGCGCGAGCAGGTGTGCCTGTTGATGTGCCCGTGGCCGCGCATTCAGGCCGCGCTGACCGACGTCGACGCGCTCAACGTCACCTACCGGCGCGATCGCGGCGAACCGCGCATGTCCCTCAAGGACGCGACCAGGGCGCGCGCGGCGGGACAGCCCGCCGGCGACTGCATCGATTGCGATCAATGCTTCGCGGTGTGTCCGACCGGGGTCGACATACGCCATGGTTCGCAGCTCGGCTGCATCCAGTGCGGTCTGTGCATCGACGCCTGCGACACGGTGATGAAGAAGGTTCACCGGCCGATCCGGCTGATCAGCTACGACACCGACGAGAACATGAAGCGCCGCCAAAGCGGCGAGCGGCCGATCTACCGCCTCGTGCGCGCACGCACGATTCTCTACGTCGTGGTGATGGCGGTGGTCGCTTCTCTGATGCTTTACAAGCTGACGACGCGCCAGGAAATGGGCCTGAGCGTGCTGCACGTGCGCGCGCCGATGTACACGACGAGCGGGCAGGACGCGGTGCGCAACGGCTATACGCTGCGGTTCTCCAACAAATGGAGCGACACGCGCACGTTCGCCATCGAGATCAGCGGCGTCAAGGACGCGGTCGCCAAGAGCGAGCAGGCCGACACGCTGCCCGACGGACGCCTGTCGGTCACCGTCGATCCCGATGCGACGCAGGAGATCGAGTTCTACGTGACGGCGCCGCTTTCGTCGGCGACCGTTGCGGGCGTTCCGATCGTCATGAAGGCCACCGATCTCAAGAGCGGCGATGCGGTCAGCGTGAGCGACCACTTCTTCGGGCCGTGAGGGTTGCGCCGATGTGCTGCGAAGGGCTAGACATGATGCTTCTCAACTCGGATAGAGCCATGGCGCAGCGCGGTTTTCCCGATCGTCCCGACCTCAGCAAGCCACTGACCGGACGCGGCGTGCTGATCATTTTCGGGCTGTTCTTCGGCGTGATGTTCGTCGCCAACGGCGCGTTGATCTACACCGCGCTCAGCACGCTGCACGGCGAAGAATTGGCGAATTCCTACGACGCGAGCCAAGTCTACAACCAGCGCATCGCCGAGGCGCGCGCCCAGGAGCAGCTCGGCTGGGTCGCCGACGTGACGACCCGCCAGGAGGGTCAGGGCGAGCGCGTCGTCGCCGATTTCAAGGACCGCGACGGGGCGCCGATCGCGGGTCTCGACGTCGTTGCGCGCTTCGTGCATCCGTTCGACAGGAACTCGGATCGGGAAGCGACCCTGAGCTCGGACGGCGGCGGGGGGGCTTACGAAGGGGTCGCTGCGCCCCTACATTCGGGCCGGTGGACCCTCGTCATCGAGGCGACGCAGGACGGACAGCGGAAGTTCAGGAGCGAGAACAGAATCACGCTCGCGGAGACCGCCGTCGGGGATTAGCCGGTGGCCGAGACTCAGGATTTGTCGGTATTCGTTCGCCATCCCGCCGAAGGGGTGGCGGCGATGGACCTCGTCGTCGAGGGCGTCCATTGCGGCGCCTGCATCAGCACGATCGAAAAAGGCCTCGGCCGCGAGAGCGGCGTGCGCGGCGCGCGCGTCAACCTCGCCAGCAAGCGCGTCACCGTCGAATGGGACGACGGCGCGCTGGAGCCCGCGGCGATCCTCGACCGGCTGAGCGGCCTGGGCTACCCCGCCTATCCCTTCGCCGCCGCGATCGCCGACAGCGTCGAGGCCGCAGAGGAGAAGCGCCTGCTCAAATGCCTCGGCGTCGCCGCGTTCGGCGCGATGAACGTTATGCTGATCTCGGTGGCGCTGTGGTCGGGCGCCGCGGACGCCGAGGGTTGGGCGACGCGCGATTTCTTCCATTGGCTGTCCGCGCTCGTCGTGCTGCCGACCGTCGCCTACGCCGGGCGGCCGTTCTTCGACAACGCGATGCGGGCGCTGCGGCAAGCCTCGTTCAACATGGACGTGCCGATCACCATCGGCGTCGTGCTCGCGCTGCTGCTGTCGGTGGTGCAGACGCTGGAGCACGCGCGCGAGACCTATTTCGACAGCGCGGTGATGCTGCTGCTGTTCCTGCTCGCCGGCCGCTTTCTCGATCAACGGATGCGCCGCAAGACGCGCGACGTCGCCACCAATCTGGCGGCGATCAAGGCGGAAAAGGCGCTCAAGCTGCTCGACGGCGGCGAGGCGCGGGAAACGCCGATCGAGGCGGTGGCCCCTGGCGATCTGGTGCTGGTGCGCGCGGGTGAACGGGTCGCGGTCGACGGGATCGTCGAGGACGGGCGCTCCGAGATCGACCAGAGTCTGGTCACCGGCGAAACTGCCGCGGTTGCGGTCGCCCCCGGGGCGATGGTCTATGCAGGCACGCTCAACCTAAGCGGCGCGTTGCGCGTGCGCGTCAGCAACGCGGCCACCGGCACGCTGCTCGACGAAGTCAACGCGCTGCTGGGCAAGGCTATCGAGCAGCGCTCGTCCTACGTCCAGCTCGCCGACCGCGCCGCGCGGCTTTACGCCCCGGTGGTGCATTTGACCGCGCTGGCGACGTTTCTCGGCTGGCTCGCGACAGGCCTTTCCTGGCAGCCGGCTCTCGTCATCGCGATCACGGTGCTCATCATCACCTGCCCCTGCGCGCTGGGCCTCGCGGTCCCCGCGGTGCAGGTGGTGGCGGCCAGCGCAATGTTCCGCCGCGGCGTGATGCTCAATTCCGGCGACGCGCTGGAGCGCCTCGCCGACGTCAATGTGATCGTGTTCGACAAGACGGGCACCCTGACCCTGCCGCAGCCGAGCCTCGCCAATCTTGCCGACGTCGCCCCCGAGGATCTCGCGCTCGCGGGCTCGCTGGCGCTGGCGAGCAAGCATCCGCTGGCCAAGGCGGTGGCGGCCGCTGCGGGAGCGAAGAACCCGCTCGCCGCCCATGAATTCCCAGGCCAGGGCGTCACGGTGTTCCATGAAGGCAAGCGCCTCAAGCTCGGCTCCGCCGCCTATTGCAAGGCCGAGAGCGAGGCGGCCGAGGTCGCGGCGCGCTGGCCGGACGCCTCGCTGATCGCGTTTCGCGGCCCCGAGCGCGCCGTCGTTTTCGCGATCCGGCAGGCGCCGCGCCCCGACGCGCGCGAAGTCGTCGCGGGCCTAGCGCGCGAGGGCTACGCGATCGAAATCCTGTCCGGCGATCGGCTCGAGGCGGTCGAGGAAGTGGCGCGCGAACTCGGAATCGCGCATTTCTCCGCCGGTCTAAAGCCGGCCGACAAGATCGCGCGGCTGAAGGCGCTGAGAGAGCAAGGGCGCCACGTGCTGATGGTCGGCGACGGCCTCAACGACGCGCCGGCGCTGGCGAGCGCCAACGTCTCGATTTCGCCGATCTCGGCCGCTCACCTCACCCAGGCGCAGGCGGACGCGGTGTTCCTCGGCGATCGGCTCGCGCCCGTCGCCGACGCGCTGCACCTCGCGCGCAAGGCCAAGAGCCTCATGGTCGGGAACCTCTGGCTGTCCGCGATCTATAATTTCGTCGCCGTGCCGATTGCGATCCTGGGCTACGCGACGCCGCTCATCGCGGCCCTGGCGATGTCGGGCTCGTCGATTCTGGTGACCACCAACGCGCTGCGCGCGCGCAGCGCCGGAGCGAGAAGATGAACGTTCTCGTCTACCTCGTGCCCCTCGCCTTGGCGCTCGGCGGCTTCGGTCTCGCGGCGTTCCTGTGGGCGATGAAGACCGGCCAGTTCGAGGATCTCGAAGGCGCGGCGTGGCGCGCGATTTCCGACGACGATCTGCCGGACGATCGGCGCGAGCGCGCCGAATAGCGGGCGGAGGCGCTTCAGCGCCACGCGTCCGCCTGCGCCAGCGCGTCTTCGCGCCAGGCCTCGCGCGCCGCCTTGTTGGCCATCCAGTTGGGCAGGAACGTCAGCGCCTCGTCGAGGATGTGCGGGGTGTGCAGACCGGGGGAATATTCCAGCGCGCGCTTGAAATAGTCCCTGAGCGCCGGCTTGAACGCGGGATGGGCGCAGTTCTCGATGATCAACTTGGCGCGCTTCTTCGGCGACAGGCCGCGCAGATCGGCGAGGCCCTGTTCGGTGACGATCACCTGGACGTCGTGCTCGGTGTGGTCGACATGCGAGACCATCGGCACGATGCACGAGATCTTGCCGCCCTTGGCCGCCGACGGCGTCATGAAGAACGAAAGATAGGCGTTGCGCGCGAAGTCGCCCGAGCCGCCGATCCCGTTCATGATGCTCGAGCCGAGAATGTGGGTGGAATTGACGTTGCCGTAGATGTCGGCCTCGATCAGGCCGTTCATGGCGATGACCCCGAGGCGGCGGATCACTTCGGGATGGTTGGAGATTTCCTGCGGTCGCAGCACGATGCGGTCGCGGTAGAAGTCGATTTCGCGAAGGAATTCGTCGTAGCCGGCCGAGCTCAGCGAAAGCGCGGTCGCCGAGGCGTGGATGAGCTTTCCCGCGCGCAAGAGGCGCAGCATGCCGACCTGCAGCACCTCGGTATAGGCCGTCAGCCCCGAGAATTCGCCGTGCTCCAGCCCCGCCATCACCGCGTTGGCGACGTTGCCCACGCCCGATTGCAGCGGCAGCAGGCTCGCCGGCAGACGCCCCTTCTTCACTTCGTGGCGCAAGAATTCGAGAATCTGTCCGGCGATCGCCTGCGAGGTCGCGTCGGGCGGCGTGAAATCGGTGTTGCGGTCGCTGTGGCAGGTCTCGACGATGGCGACGATCTTCGCCGGGTCGCAGCGCAAGTACTTTTCGCCGATGCGGTCGGCGGTGGCGACGAGCGGGATCGGCTTGCGGTGCGGCGGCAATTGCGTGCCGTAGTAGATGTCGTGCATGCCCTCGAGGCGCTCGTCCTGCCAGGAATTGACCTCGACGATCACCCTTTCGGCGACGTCGAGCCAGGTCTTGTTGTTGCCCACCGAGGACGAGGGAATCAGCGCGCCGTCCTCGCGCACGCCCGCCGCCTCGACGACGGCGAAGTCGAGCTTGCCGAGGAAGCCCGACCAGACGTGCTGGGCGACGTGGGAGAGATGGATGTCGATGTACTCCATCCGGCCGGCGTTGATCTTCTTGCGGCAGGTCGGATCGGATTGATAGGGCAGGCGCAGCTCGACGCCGTCGACTTTGGCGAGCGCGCCGTCGAGTTCGGGCGCGGTCGATGCGCCGGTCCATACGCTGACGCGGAATGCTTCGCCGCGCTCGTGACGGGCGTTGATGCGCTCGGCGAGCGCCAGCGGCAGCGCCTTGGGATGGCCCGAGCCGGTGAAGCCGCTCATGCCGACCGTCGCGCCCGAGGGGATGAAGGCGGCCGCTTCGCTCGCGCTCATGATCTTGGCGTGAAGGGCGGGCGCGCGCACGCGCGAACGAGCGGTCATGACATCCTCCGAGGCCGCCGCGGCTCCAGCGCCTGCGACGCTGCGCTCCGTTTAGAGAAGCTCGCGAACGCGTCGCTATGCGACCTTCGGGGGAGAGGGATGCGCTGCGAAGGGCCGGAGGCTGTGGGGGAACGGTTTGCGATGACGCCATGTTCCATGAGCAACGCCACAGTGCCTTGAAGTATCGATGATAATGGCCATCGTGCCGCGCCGACGCCGGACAACGGCCGCTTTGGCGATATGTCAGTAATGCGACAGACGCATTTCAGTGGCGCGCTATGCGCGTGCCTAGAACGCTCGCCGACGACAAGGGCCAGCTCATTTCGGCGGACAAGTCGAATTCGGGATTGCGGGATTACGACAACTGTGACGGTGCGCTCATTCGCGCCGTCGGCGACGTGGCAAGACTGTCTCCGCCGCGACGAGCCCCGCCGCGTCAAGCGACAGTTCCCTTTCTGCGGAAGGGCGAGCGCCACGCGAGTTTCGAACGGACGGCCTCCGCCGTCGGAGGGCGACGGTCGCTTGAACTACGGGAGCCGGCGGCACGTCGGCGGGCGGCGCGGTCGGAACAGCTTCCCATTTTGTCGCGAGTGGTTCATTGAAAAACGACGTCATTCCTCCATCGCGGGCGCAAGGAGACGGCTATGCAGCTCACTACGGTTCGGATCGACAAGCCGGACGCGATGAATTTCATCCTCGGACAGACTCATTTCATCAAGTCCGTCGAAGACATCCACGAGACCCTGGTTGGCGCCGTGCCGGGAATCAAGTTTGGACTCGCCTTCTGCGAGGCTTCCGGCAAATGTTTGGTGCGGAGCTCCGGCACCGACGCCGCGATGATTGAGCTTGCTCAGAAGAACGCGCTGACGCTCGGCGCCGGGCATTGCTTCATCGTGTTCCTCGGCGAAGGCTATTACCCGGTCAACGTCCTGAACGCGATCAAGATGGTTCCAGAGGTATGCCGGATCTTCTGCGCGAGCGCGAATCCGGTCGAGGTGGTCGTGGCCGAGACCGACCAGGGACGAGGATTGCTTGGCGTCATCGACGGGTTTTCTCCGAAGGGGATCGAGGGCGAGGACGACGTCGCGTGGCGCAAGAACCTGCTGCGGCAGTTCGGCTACAAGCTGTGAACGGCGAACTCTGCGCTTTGAGGGACTGTGTTTCGGCGTGGAAAATTGGCTCTGACGCAATGTTGGCGGCGGCGGGTCAGGCGGCGCCGATGAGCGGAGGTTGAAGGAGGTCGAGTTCGCCGCGGCCGCTCATCGGGCGCTTGATGAGCTCGAGCTTGGTGATCTGGCCTTCGGTCTCGGCGCTACGGGGGCATTACGGTGCGAAGACGGATTAAATGCCCTGTCAGCGTAATCCCGTTGTGACGAGGCGCTTAGAGCGATCGCCGGACAGTTAGGGTGACAGGAGCTTGCTGCTCATTCAGAGTGCAGGGCTATTCGTTGCCGACCCACCGCGCCGTCGACCTCATGGACGCCAAAACTTCTGAAGCCGAGAGGCCGTCAAGGGGCGAAGCCCGCTTGCGGCGGCGCGCTGAAAGCGCGCCCCTGACGGCCTCTCGGCTTCGGAAAAAGACGCTTCCATGAGGTCGACGGCGCTCCCTGTCGACTCGCGCCGCCCGGCCGCCGTCGCGCGCGGAAGCGGGGGGCGTTGATAGAGTGAGGGATAGGCATTTGCTCCTCGCAGCTCGGGGCTGCATTTGCAGGGGGCAGGGGGGCGACGCTGCGCGCTCCGCCTCGCAATGAGCGGATACCGCAGCCAGAATCGCGTTAGCCTTGCCCCCGCCGCGCCAATTTGCGACAACCTCGCCCCACGCTCTCACCTTAAGGCCAAGCCCATGCCCGCACTCCGCTCACGCACCTCCACCCACGGCCGCAACATGGCGGGCGCGCGCGGGCTCTGGCGCGCCACCGGCATGAAGGACGGCGATTTCGGCAAGCCGATCGTCGCAGTGGTCAATTCCTTCACCCAGTTCGTGCCCGGCCACGTCCACCTGAAGGACCTCGGCCAGCTCGTGGCGCGCGAGATCGAGGCTGCCGGCGGCGTCGCCAAGGAATTCGACACCATCGCCATCGACGACGGCATCGCCATGGGCCACGACGGCATGCTCTATTCGCTGCCCAGCCGCGA
>JBEKFO010000108.1:0-10512 GCA_050013275.1 Roseiarcus sp.
GAGTCGCGCCGTCGTCGGCTTTGACGGCGAGGCCGAGGCCGAGTTCGGGCAGAGCGGCGCAAAATACTCCTTCGGCGCCCGTTTTGGTGAACGCGCGCGGCCCGAGCAGGGTCATGACCTCGGTGTCGAAGCGCTCGGTCCCCGCCACCATCCGCGGATGAGCGGCGATCGCCTCGCGGATGCGCCGGGCGGCCTCGCGGCGCGTCGGCGCGAGCCCCTGCCCCGTCGCGAAACGCGCGAAGCCGAACGCCAGCGCGCGCAACGGAACGGCGTAAGTCGGGATCGAGCAGCCGTCGGTGCCGCACACGTCTTCGCCGAGCGCGGCGCCGGTCAGGTCCTCGATCGCCGCTCTGACCGCGCGCTGCACGGGGTGGTTTTGCGCCTCGTAGCCCCTGAAGTCCCAGCCGCTCGCGCAGGCCAGGCAGACGAAGCCGGCGTGCTTGCCCGAGCAATTGTTATGCAGCGCGGACGGGCTCGCGCCGGAGCGCGCCAGCGCGCGCGCCGCTGTTTCGCCGAGCGGCCAATGGGCGCCGCAAGCGAGCGCGCTCGGCTCGGCGCCGGCCTTGGCGAGCATCGCCGCCGCGCCCGCGACGTGCGCGGCCTCGCCGGAATGGGAAGAACAGGCGAGCGCGATTTCCGCTTCGCCGAGCCCGAGCGCGTCCGCCGCGCCGCTCTCGATGAGCGGCAAGGCCTGAAACGCCTTGACCGCCGAGCGCGGAAAGACCGGGCGCTCGACGTCGCCGAATGAGAAGACCAGCCCGCCGCCCGCGTCGACGATCGCGCCGGCGCCGCGATGGCGCGATTCGACGAGCGGGCCGCGCGTGACTTCGACGACGATCGGATTGACCATAAGCCGTTTCGCTCCCTGGCGGCCGCCGTTCGCAACGCCGCGACCGACAGCCTATACAGGGCTCGGCGGCGCGACTCTAGCGCGCAGGCGGGCCGGAATTGCGCGGCGTCAACGGCTGCGCCGGGTTCCTGACGTTGGGCGATGTCGGCGCGAGGCGGCGGTCAGGAAGGACAAGGCGATGCGCGTGCGCGATGCGATGACGCGAGGGGTGGTCGGCGTCAGGGAGACGGCCAATCTCTCCGAGGCGGTCGAGACCATGCTGCGCGCGCGAATCAGCGCGTTGTTCGTGTTCGACGAGCGCAAGGCTCTGATCGGGGTGTTGAGCGAGGGCGATCTGTTGCGGCGCGGCGAGCTCGGCACCGAAACGCGCCGGCCGCGCTGGCTCGAAACGCTGATGAGCGGCGGACGGCTCGCCCAGTCCTACGCCCACGCCCACGGCCGCAAGGTCTCGGAAGTGATGACCAAGAGCGTCGTCTCGATCGGCGAAGACGCCAATCTCGCCGAAGCGGTCGACCTGATGATCCGACGCCGCGTCAAGCGCCTGCCGGTGGTGCGCGGCGGCAGCGTCGTCGGCGTGCTGTCGCGTTCCGACCTGCTGAGGCGACTCTATCTGGCGCTGCCGCGCGACGCGGCGCCGAAATCAGACGACGAGATCTGCGCCGCGATCCGGGCCGAAATCGAATCTCAGGCCTGGGCGCCGCGCGCCTCGATTCGCGTTTCGGCGAAGGACGGCGAGGTGACGTTCGACGGCGCCATCACCGACGAGCGCCTGCGCGACGGTTTGCGGGTGATCGCCGAGAACACGCCCGGCGTGAAGGCGATCCACGACCGTCTCGCCTGGATCGAGCCCAATTCCGGCGTCCTCATCCCCGCCCATGACGACACCGAGACGTAACCGCGGCCGCGCTCTGGCCAGCCTGGGACCAGCTTAGCCGCGAAAGATCGCGCCGAGAGTCGGCGCATCGAACGCGACAGACGCCCCTGCGCCGTCTCGACGATCTGGACATTGGCCTCACACGGAGACGCCGATGAAGTTTCTTGCGCGCGCGGCTCCCGGCTTTTGTCTCTTGCTGGTTCTGGCGACGCCGGCGATTGCGGCTTGCAGTTTGACCAAGGTGACGCAAATGCCATTGGTGGAGCTGGGCGCCCATTACGCCGTGATGGCCAAGATCGGCAACGAAGTCCGTCCGATGACCGTGGACACCGGCTCCCCGGTCACGCTGATAAAATCGAGCGTCGCCAAGGATCTCGATTTGAAGCCGGACCATTCGATTTCGGATTCGCGGCCCGTGATCGGCGTCGGTCAGACGCAAGCGGACCTCTATGTGAACGTCGTCCCATCCGTTCTGGCGTTTGGCGATCTCGTCTACCGCGACCGCAGCACGGTCGTCGCCATGATGGACGACGGCAAGACTCCGGAAAACGACTCTGCCGGCCTGCTGGGCGACGACATCTTATCGCAGTTCGAGGTCGAATTCGATTTTCCCTCGCGAAAACTGACGTTCTACCGCTCCTCCGGTTGTTATAAGACCTTTCTGCCGTGGACCAGCGCTTATTCGGCGATTCCCTTCGATCATCGCGACGCGAAGATCGCGATCGACGTCTTCTTGAACGGCGAGCGGACGCGGGCGATCGTCGATACCGGAAACAATGTCTCGTTCGTCTCCAAACACTCGAACGCGCTTTGGGGCGTCCCGTATTCCGCGTTCGTCAATACGCCGGCGCAGTCGAGAAGTCCGCTGAACGACGGAAAGCCTATGCCCATACAAGCGTTCACGTTCGACACGGTGAAGATCGGCGACGAATTGTCGTTCCAACAAAAAATGGGCGTGGTTGACGTCGATTTCCCACTCGCGTCGGCCAATCTCGGCTTGGACTATTGGCAGAGTCGCAAGGTGTGGATTTCCTACGCCAACAACTGGATGTTCGTTTCCGACAAGCCGCAGGCGGCGGCCCTCGCCTATCCGGTGATCGAGGCGGCGCCCGTCGCCGCCGAAGTCAAGTTGAAGAGCGCCCTCAGCGAGAACTGAGGACGCGGCCGTCATTTGCGAGTTTGTCGCGCGATGTCGCGCGCGCGTCGTCCGAGCGAAAGTCCGCCGTTCAAAGCGTTCCCTCTCGCCCCTCCCCCGCAGCGGCGAGCGCGCTGAGGCCCTCGCGATAGGTTGGGTAGAGCCAGCGGTAACCGAGCTCGCGCCGGAGCTTCTCCACCGCGACGCGTCGATTGTCGTCATAGAAGCTGCGCGCCATCGGCGACAGCGGCGCGGTCGAAAAATCCTCCTCGGGCGGCGGCGCCATGCCGAGCAACTTCGCCGCGAAGACGACGACGTCTTGCGGCGGAGCGGGCTCTTCGTCGGCGACATTCCAGATTTCGCCGGCGCCGCGGGCTTCGACGAGGCGCCGGGCGACTTCGGCGAGGTCGTCGACGTGGATGCGGTTGAAGATCTGCCCCGGCTTGACGACGCGCCGCGCTTCGCCCGCGCGCAGCTTGACGAGCGCGTTGCGGCCGGGTCCGTAAATGCCGGCGAGCCGCAGAACATCGACCGGGACGCCCCTCGCCCGCCCGAGCGCGCGCCATTGGTCCTCGGCGGCGAGCCGCCGTCGCGCGCGCGGCGAAGCAGGCGAAGGCGGCGTCGTCTCGTCGACCCAGGCGCCGCCGCGATCGCCGTAAACGCCGCCGCTGGAAAGATAGAGAATGCGCTCGAGATCCGGCGCGGCGATTTGGCCCGCAAAATGGGCGAGCGCGGGATCGCCGGTCTCGCCCGGCGGCGTCGAGACGAGCAGGACTTGCGCGCGCGCGAGCGCGGGAAGGAGCGCCGGGTCGGCATGCGCGCCGTCGAACGCGAACGCCGCGACGCCCTCGCGCCGAAGGGCGTCGGCGGCTTCGGGTTCGCGCGTCGTGCCGCTCGCCTCGACGTTTTCGGCGTGGGCGACGATCCGGCGCGCGCTGTAGCCGAGACCGAAGCAGAAAAGTCTCATCGCGCCGCCTCCGCATGCCGCCTCGTCCGCCGGGAACGGATCAAGCGAGGCGCTTCGGCCCCCGCCCCCGAAAGCAAGAATTCAGCATCGCGACAAAAACTCAAGGGCGATCGTCGTCGCCGATCGCCCGTCGCCGACCCGCTTAACCCCGTGGAAAGGTTCTATACTGATAATTTATCTAACATTTTGACGCTGACTTTTCCGAAAGAGCGCTCGATCGTGAACATTTCGTCGTTCGACTTTCCCCTGGGCTCGCCGCTCGAAGCGACGACGCTCGGAACAGTGCTCAGCGTGCGCGGCTCCGAAGCGTGCGTAGGATTGCCGGCGCCCGCGATCAGCGAGCAATTGCGCGCCACCGTCGGCGCATTCCTCGCCATCGCGGCGGGGCGCCGCCGCCTGATCGGCGTCATCACCGAAGTCGCAAGCAACGAGGGAAGCGACGACGACCGACAAAACGGCGCCGTCGCGCGCGTCGATCTGATGGGCGAAATCAAGGTCGACGCCTCCGGCGCCGAGCGCTTTTCGCGCGGCGTGTCGGCGTATCCGGCGATCGGCGACGCCGCGCGGATCATCGGGCGCGACGAATTGCGGCTGGTCTATGCGGCCTCGAGCGCCAACGCGATCAATATCGGCGCCCTTCACAACGACGATTCGATCGCCGTCTGCGTCGACGTCGACAATCTCCTGAGCAAGCATTTCGCCGTTCTCGGATCGACGGGCGTCGGAAAATCGAGCGGCGTGGCGACGATCCTCAGCGAGATCCTCGACACGCGGCCGGACCTGCGCATCTTCCTGCTCGACGGCCACAACGAATACGGCCGCTGCTTCGGCGCGCGCGCCAATATCGTCAACGCCGCGAACCTGAAACTGCCGTTCTGGTTGTTCAATTTCGAGGAATTCGTCGACGCGCTCTTTTACGGACGGCCCGGCGTCGAGGAGGAAGTCGACATCCTCGCCGAGAAGATCCCGATCGCCAAGAGTCTCTACCAAGCACATCGGAGCTCGATCGACCGTGTGACCTTGCGCAAGGTCGACCCGAGGAGCGCCGGCTACACCGTCGACACGCCGGTTCCCTACACCATGCAGGACCTCGTCGCGATGATCGACGATCGCATGGGCAAGTTGGAAAACCGCGCTTCGCGCATGCATCATCATCGATTGCTGTCGCGCATCGAGAGCTTGCGCGACGACGCGCGCTACAGCTTCATGTTCGAGAACGCCAATGTCGGCGGCGACACGATGAGCGAAATCCTCAGCTATCTGTTTCGCCTCGAGCCGAGCGGCCAGCCGATGACCGTTCTGCAGGTCGCCGGACTGCCCGTGGAAGTCGTCGACGCGGTGGTCAGCGTCCTCTGCCGACTCGCCTTCGATTTCGGCCTGTGGAGCGACGGAGCGATGCCGATGCTGTTCGTCTGCGAAGAGGCGCATCGCTACGCCCCGGCCGATCGCTCGGTCGGCTTCGCCCCCACCCGCCGCGCCCTGCTGCGCATCGCCAAGGAGGGACGCAAATATGGCGTCTTCCTCGGCCTCGTCACCCAGCGCCCGGCCGAGCTCGATCCGACGATCATCTCCCAGTGCAGCACGCTGTTCGCGATGCGCATGGCGAACGATCGGGACCAGGCGCTGCTGCGATCCGCAGTGACCGACGCGGCGGCCAATCTCATCGCTTTCGTTCCGTCGCTGGGAACGCAGGAACTGGTCGGCTTCGGCGAAGGCTTTCCGCTGCCGACGCGAATGAAGTTCAAGTCGCTCCCCGCCGATCGCATTCCGCGCAGCGAAACCTTCAAACATGCCGACGCGCGCCGCGAGCCGGGCGAGGAGCGCGCGTTCGTCAAGGCGGTGGTCGAGCGCTGGCGCGGCGCAGTGGGCGCGAAGAACTCGAACGGCGAAGACCCGGGCGTCGACGGCGACGGCGCGCCCAAACCGATCGTCGCAACGCCCGTAGCGAACCGGGTCGAACAGATCCGCGCGCAAATCCTCAAGCGTTGAATGGCCTCTGCGGCGTCGGGCCGGCGATTGCGGGAGTTGGCGATGGCGAATGCGAACGAAGACGGCGCCAACCCGCCAGAACTCGAGACTCCGGCGTTGCGCGCCGCACTGGCGGCCTTGCCGATCGCGATCGAAGTGTTCGCGCGCAACGGCGAACGCATGTTCGCCAACCCGGCGGCGCCGGAGCGCTCGCGGGAAGCCTGGAACGACGGCGCGCGCCGCGAAGAGGCGGTCCGCGGCGGCCGCGCGGTCCTGATCGAGCGCCGCGAATTCAGCGTCGACGGACGCTCCTACCGCATCTGCGCCGCCACCGACATCAGCGATCAGCGGCGCTTGCAGGACGAGCTCTTCCAGCGCGCCTATTTCGACAGCCTGACCAAGTTGCCCAATCGCGGGTTTTTCGAGCAGGCGATCGAACAATTCATTCGGTCGAAGGAGAACAACCCGGACTTCGCGGTCGCCGTCGTCGGCTTCGATCAGTTCGACGCCATCAACGAGTTCTACGGCCGCGCCGTCGGCGACGCGCTTCTCGTCGAAGCCTCCGAGCGAATCGCCGGCCACATCGACGACGGCGATATCGCGGCCAGAACCGGCGGCGACGAGTTTTCGTTGATCGTCGCAAGAGCGCGAAACGCCGGCGAAGTCACGGCGAAGATCGACCGCGTCCTGTCGCGGTTGAAGGACCCCTTCTTCGTCGACGGACTGGAGATCCTGATCTCCGCCTCCGCCGGCTTCAGCCTGTTTCCGCTCCACGACGCGAGCGGCGAGGGCCTGATTTCCAAGGCGGACGCCGCGCTGAGGCAGGCCAAACGACGCTCCAAGGGCGAAACGAAGGCCTACGAACCCGCGCTCGCCGTTCGCGCGCAGGAACGCGCGCGGCTCGAGCAGGATCTTCGCCTGGCCGTGCGCGATCGGCGCTTTCGCTGCGCGTTGCAGCCGAAGGTCGATTTTCGCTCGGGCGAACTCGACGGGCTCGAAGTCCTGATGCGCTGGCGCGACGAGAACGGGGAGGCGCGCAGTCCGGGCGACTCGATCGCTTTCGCGTTGAACGCCGGGTTGATGAACGAAATGACGCAGCTCGTCTTCGAGGAGACCGTCGCGTCCCTCGACGCCATCGACGCGACGTTCGGCCCCCATCTGCGGCTCGGGTTCAACATCGCCGCCCAACAGGCCGGCGACGCGCGCTTCATGCGCGCGTTCGCCGATCGGCTCGCGGCCAGCGGCCACGCCGAGCGTTTCATGATCGAGCTGACCGAAGAAGCCTTTCTGCTCGCCGCTCAATTCCAATTGCAGGTCGCGCCGATGCTGCGCGAGGTCGGCGCGAAGATTTCGATCGACGATTTCGGCGTCGGCTATTCCTCGCTATCCACGCTCGCCGAAATCACCGCCGACGAGATCAAGGTCGACCGCTCGTTCATCACGGCAATCCACGAAAGGCCGAGGAGCCAGGGCCTGCTCAGGGCGATCGAGTCGATCGGCGAAGCGTTGAGCACGAAGATCATCGTCGAAGGCGTCGAGACCGCGCAGGAACTCGCCTACTTGCGCGACCACACCGACATCCGCGTCGCCCAGGGATATTACTTCTCGCCCCCGATCCTGCTCGGCGAGGGCGGCAGCCGTCCGCGGCCTGCCGAGGATTGGCGCGAGAAGGCGCGGCCCGCGGCGCCTTCGCGCGTGAGCGAGCGTCGTCCGCCCTGAGCGCGAGACGCGCCGCCAGCCCCTGGCCAAATCGCGCGAGGTTGTTCGCGCCGACCCAGCCGCGCGGACGCGTCTCTCCCTTGAAAAATAAACCATTTCTTAGATGATCCCCCGCAACATGGCGTCCGACAGCCTCGTGTCGAAACGCTATCGGCGCCGAGGGGCATGACGCCGTCTGTCGAGCCGGCGCGACATCCGGCATGTTCTTCCGACAACCTGCCATTCGCCGGGCGCGCTTTGCCTCGTGGGGACTCGTCAGTCGGCGCGCCACCCTTTCTACGCGCCCGAGACTCACTCGCGTCGAGCTTCCCGGCCCAGGGCGCGAAGGCTCGTGAACATGATGATTGCGCGAAAGATTCGAGCATTGTTCCAGATTTCGGTCGACAACCCGGAACTGGTTCAATCGCAGCTGCGCGTGTTCGCGAGCCAAGTGCCCATCCTCTACTGCATGCTCCTGGTCAACGTCGCGATACTTTCCTACACTCATTTCGATACGGCGCCGCGATTTTTGACCACGGTCATGTCCGCGGCGCTCGCCGTTCTTTGCCTCGTCCGCATCGCCATTTGGAAGTGGGGCGCGCAACGGGCGTACAGCGTCGCCGAGGCCGTGCGTCGCCTCAAGGCTGCGGTGGTCATGTCGGCGCTTGTGGCCTTGTTGTTCTTTTTCTGGGGAACCGCGCTCTATCCCTACGGAGATGCTTACGCCAAGAGCCAAGTCGCGTTCTTCCTCGCGATCACGATAATCGGCTGCATCTTCTGCTTGATGCATTTTCGTCCGGCCGCCCTGGCGCTAACCATCGTGGGCGTCGTGCCGACCGTGGCGTTTCTCGCTTCGACCGGTCAGCCGACCATCGCCGCGATGGGTCTCAATCTGGCGCTGATCTCGGTCGCGATCGTCCATATCCTGCTGACGCATTCACGCGACTTCGCCAACATGATCAAGTTTCAGAAGGAGCTCGCCAAGAAGCACTTGGAGACCCTTCGCCTCGCCGAAGAGAACTCGCGCCTGGCCAACCTCGACGCGCTCACCGACCTACCGAACCGGCGCCGGTTTTTCGCCAATCTGCATGAAATGCTGGGCCGGGCTGCGCTGCAACAAAAGCGGTTCGTCGTCGGCGTCATCGATCTCGACGGCTTCAAGCCGGTGAACGACGTCTATGGTCACGTCACCGGCGATCTCGTCCTCGTCGAGGCCGGGCGCAGGTTGCGGGACATCTCCGACGAAACCGTCCTGCTCGCGCGTCTGGGCGGCGACGAATTCGGCATTCTCATCGACGCCGACCTCACCGAAGCGCAGATCAGCGCCTACGGCGAGCGCATTTGCGCGGCCCTTCAGGCGCCGTTCCTGCTCTCGGACGTCGTCGCCCAGATTTCCGGCTCGATCGGCTTCGCCACGTTCCCCCAGGCCGGAACGACGGCGGAGTCGCTGTTCGAGCGCGCCGACTATGCGCTCTATCACGCCAAGCAACATGTTCGCGGCCGGCCGGTGATCTTCTCTCGCGAACACGAAATCCAGATCCGCCAGTTCGCATCGGTCGAAAAATGCCTGCGCAACGCCGATCTGGAAAAGGAGCTTTCCCTCAACTTTCAGCCGATTTTCGACGTCGCGAGCGGCGACGTCGTCGCCTTGGAAGCGCTCGCGCGCTGGGACAACCCGGAACTCGGCCGCGTTCCTCCGAATGTCTTCGTGCGCGTCGCGGAGCGCTCCGACTTCATCACGCAACTTACCGAAGTCTTGTTGCGCAAGGCGCTCGCCTCGGCGCGGGCATGGCCGGACGACGTCCGGCTCTCCTTCAATCTCTCGGTGCGCGACATCGGCTCGTCCGAAGCGATCATGAAGATCATCGCGATCATCAAGAACAGCCGCGTGCCCCCGGGGCGCATCGTCCTCGAGGTCACCGAGACCGCCCTGATGCGCGATTTCGACAAGGGCTGCGAATACCTGAAGGCGCTCAAAGCGCTCGGGGTGCACATCGCGCTCGACGACTTCGGCACCGGCTATTCGAGCCTGAGCTACGTCCATCGCCTGCCGCTGGACAAGATCAAGATCGACCGCAGCTTCATTAGGGATATCGAGACGCAGGCGACCTGCCGCGACATCGTCAAGACCATCATCGACCTGTGCCGCAATCTCAAGCTGGCGTGCGTCATCGAGGGCATGGAAACCAAAGAGCAGGCGCAGATCCTGTGCGCGCTCGGCGCCACGTTGATGCAAGGCTATTACTTCGCCAGGGACATGCCCGCCGACGCCGTATTGCGCTATCTCGCCGAGCGCGGGCAGGCGCGCCCGGCTTGCGCGATCGACACCGCAGCCGCGTGAACGGAAGCGGCCGCCGCTATTTCTTCTTCGGCAGATAGAGGTCGGTCAGCGTCCCGGCGAACGCCTCGGCCGACATCGCGAAAGTCTCCGACAGCGTCGGATGGGGGTGAATGGTCAGGCCGACGTCTTCGGCCTCGCAGCCCATTTCGATCGCCAGCGCCGCCTCGGCGATGAGGTCGCCGGCGTTGGGGCCGACGATGCCGCAGCCGATCAGCTTTCCGCTTTGCTCGTCCCACAGCGTCTTGGTCAGGCCCTCGTCGCGCCCTAGGGAAAGCGAGCGCCCGCTCGCCGCCCAGGGAAAGACCGCCTTGCCGAACGCCATTCCCTTCGCCTTGGCCTCGTTTTCGCTGACGCCGACCCATGCGACTTCCGGGTCGGTGTAGGCGACCGCAGGGATCGCCTTGGCGTCGAAAGCGGACCGATGGCCGCTCGCCGCCTCCGCCGCGACCTTGCCTTCGTGCGAGGCCTTGTGGGCGAGCATCGGCTGCCCGACGACGTCGCCGATGGCGAAGATATGGGGAACGTTGGTGCGCATCTGCTTGTCGACCGCGATGAAGCCGCGCGCGTCGACCTCGATTCCCGCCGCCGCGGCGCCGATCGCGCCGCCGTTGGGACGGCGGCCGACCGAGACCAGCATCGCGTCGAACAGGTCGCTCGTCGCGCCGTCCTTGCCTTCGAG
>JBEKFO010000109.1:0-10475 GCA_050013275.1 Roseiarcus sp.
CGGCGACTGCTTGAGCGAGCGGCCGCCCCAGTCGGTGCGGAACGGCCCCGGCTCGACCAGCATCACTCGGATGCCGAGCGGCTCGACCTCCTGGGCGAGCGCCTCCGAGAGACCCTCGACCGCGAATTTGGTCGCGGCGTAATAGCCCCCGCCCGCCGCGCCGCGCAGGCCGCCGACCGAAGCGATGTTGACGATCGCGCCGCGGCGGCGCGCCCTCATGCCCGGCAACACGGCGCGGATCATCGCGGCGAGGCCGAAGAAGTTGGTCTCGAACTGGGCGCGCACGCCCTTGTCCTCGCCCTCCTCGACCGCGGCCATGTAGCCGTAGCCGGCGTTGTTGACGAGCACGTCGATGCGGCCGAACGCGCGCTCGGTCTCGGCGACGGCGGTCCTGATCTGATCGGCGTCGGTGACGTCGAGCGCAAGCGCCATCGCCGCGCCGTCGCGCCCGGCGACGACATCGGCGACCTGCTGGGGATCGCGCGCGGTCGCCGCGACGCGAAAGCCGTGGCGAAGCGCCGCGCGCGCGAACTCGCGGCCGAAGCCGCTCGAACAGCCGGTGATCAGCCAAACCGGGGAGTCGTTTGCCGTCTCGTCCATGAATCGCTCTCCTGCGTGAGATCGAAACGCGCCCGCGTCGTCGACTGCGCAGCGCGCCAAGCCACGCCGCCATTGCGACGTTCGGCGCCTTTGGCGCCTGCGCGGGTTCTGCCTGTTGAAGCGCCGTCGACGCGCCTGGGCGTCGTTTGCGGAAACCTCGCCGCACTCGACGCGCTGTTCCCGGTCCCAGGCACGCCGACAATTTTCGTCTCCGGTATTGGGCGCGAGGATGGCGAGCCTCGCATTGACGGTGGTCAAGTCACGCTCGCGTCGTCGACGACGCCTCGCCGCTTTGCGCTTGACGGCGCCGCATGGCCGGATTAAGTATATGTTCATGATTTGTTCCGGACATTAACCATGCCCGCTCAGCAATCGAAACTCCTCGACGATTCCCAGCGAGTCGTCGTCGCGCGCCAGCTCGGCGCCGCCTTCGCCGATCGGCTGATCGCCCCGGAGCGCCGGCGCGGCCGCGGCGCGGCGTCGAACGCCTCGGGGCGCTTCGAGCTTCTCCGGCGCGAGGATATCGACGACGGCTGGGAGCCGGACGAGGCCCCGACGCCTTTCGAGACGGAAGTCACGCTGGAGCGCGCGCGCTCGATCATCACCCGCAACGAATCCCCGGACATCGCGTTCGACCGCTCGATCAATCCCTATCGCGGTTGCGAGCACGGCTGCTTCTATTGCTTCGCGCGGCCGAGCCACGCCTATCTCGGCCTTTCCGCGGGGCTCGATTTCGAGAGCAAGCTGTTCGTCAAGGACGGCGCCGCGGCGCTGTTGGAGCGCGAGCTGGCGGCCCCGAAGTATCGCCCCCGCGTCATCGCGCTCGGCGCCAACACCGACGCCTATCAGCCGATCGAACGGCAGTATCGCGTCACCCGCTCCGTGCTCGAAGTGCTGGCGCGCGCACGCCACCCCGTAGGCATCGTCACCAAGTCCAATCTCATCTTGCGCGATCTCGATCTCCTCGCGCCGATGGCGGCGCAAGGCCTCGTCAAGGTGTTCGTCTCGGTGACGACGCTCGACCGCAGCGTGGCGCGGCGGATGGAGCCGCGCGCGCCGACGCCGGGGCGTCGCATCGAAGCGATCGAGCGGCTCGCCGAGGCGGGCGTTCCGGTCGGCGTGATGGCGGCGCCGATCATTCCCGCGGTCAACGATGGCGAAATCGAAACTATCTTGACGCGCGCCTATCAGGCCGGCGCGCGCGAGGCGGGCTATGTCACGTTGCGCCTGCCGCTGGAGCTGCGCGAAATTTTTCGCGAATGGCTCGCGGTCAACTTCCCCGACAAGCTCAAGCACGCACTCTCGCTCACGCAGTCGATGCACGGCGGCAAGGACTACGATTCGCAATGGGGCCGGCGCATGGCGGGCTCGGGCCCCTATGCCTGGATGATCGGACGCCGTTTCGAGATTGCGGCTCGGCGCCTTGGCTATCGCGAGACGCCGATCGAGCTCAGAAGCGATCTCTTCCGCGCGCCGGCCCTCGGCGGCGCGAGCGAGCCGCGGCAGCTCTCGCTGTTTTGAGGGGCCGATTTGTGGACGCGCGCGGCGAGCGCGTCCGCCCCGATAGCGCTTTGTTGCGGTAAAAATCGAAGCCGCCGGATGAGCGCGGCCAGCAGCCGCGCCTACAAAGCGCCCGGCGCCTCCGCTCCTTCAGCCCGCCACGCGCCACAGCGTGGGGTGTGCGCCTTCGCGATTGCGCAATTGCGCCTCCCGCTCGACGATATAGTCGCGGGTGCGCGGCACGACGTCCTGCCGTTTGGCGAGCTGGATCTGGAACACCATATGGCCGTAAATCCGGAACGAGACTTCCGAGCCCGCGAGGTAGTATTCCCACATCCGGCAGAAGCGCTCGTCGTAGAGCGCCTTGGCCTCCTCGCGGCGCCCGAGGAAGCGCTCGCGCCACGCCTTCAGCGTATCGGCGTAGTGCAGCCGCAGGATTTCGATATCCGTGACGTATAAGCCGGATCGCTCGATCGCCGCCGTCACTTCCGACAGGCTCGGAATGTAGCCGCCGGGGAAAATGTATTTCTTGATCCACGGATTGGTCGCGCCCGGCCCGTCGCTGCGGCCGATCGCGTGCAGCAGCATCACCCCGTCGTCCTTCAGAAGGCTGCGGGCCTTGGCGAAATATTCGTCGAAGCCGGCGACCCCGACGTGTTCGAACATGCCGACAGAAACGATGCGATCGAAGCGCTCCTCGACGTCGCGGTAGTCCTGCAAGCGAAAAGCGACGCGCTCGTCGAGCCCGGACTGCGCGGCGCGCGCCGAGGCGACCGCGAACTGCTCCTGCGACAAGGTCACGCCGGTCGCGCGCGCGCCCGCGACTTGCGCGAGGTAGAGCGCCAAGCCGCCGAAACCGCAGCCGATATCGAGGACGGAATGGCGCTCGTCGACGAGCAATTTGGCGGCCAGATGCCGCTTCTTGGCGAGTTGCGCTGCTTCCAGCGCCTGGCCCTCGTACTCGAAATAAGCGCATGAGTATTGGCGATCGGCGTCGAGGAAGAGGCCGTAGATCCGCCGGTCGAGGTCATAATGCCGGGCGATATTGTTCCGGGCGTGCTTGCGATCGTTGCGTTGATGGAAGCGGCGCAACGCGACGCGCGCCTCATTCAGCATCGCGATCCAATTCAGCCCGGCGTAGGAGCCGAGGTTGCTCGCGCCGAGCGCGAGAAGGTCATAGAGGTCGCCGTGCGTCAGCTCGAGGCGGCCGTCCATGTAGAGTTCGCCGAGCGCCAGCTCCGGATTGAGCGTCAATTCGCGCTCGGCGGCGCGATCGCCGATCTTGATGGCGAGCCGCGGCCCGGTCCGGTCGCCGAAAACCCGCACCACGCCGTCGCACGTTTCGACCTCGAGATGGCCATGACGGATCAATTTGGTCAGGAAGAGCGCAAAAAACTGGGTCATGCGTCACCCCCGGCGGAGCGAGCCTGGGCGCCATAGGCCCAACCGGCCACCGAACACTAGACGAAAGTCTACGCATGAAATCACGACATTTCAATGTTCCAGCCGCGCCGTTGTCACGCTCGCGCGCGGCGCGCCAGAGCGAGCCCCGTCATTGACAAGGCCGGCGGCGGCGCCTATCTCAGCGCGCGATCTCTCCCGTGGCGCGGAAAACGACGCGATAGGCGTCATTTTTTCGCGCTTTTGTCGTCGTCATCGCCTGATATGCTGGGCGGCCTTCCGCGAGGAGTTTGGCGTCCCGAGCGCAGACGCGCTGGGAACGTCCAGTCGACGTCGCCTCGCCGGGGCGATGCCGGGGGCGGCGGCCAATGGGATCGGCGGATGCGTTGCGGGGTCGGAAAGGTCGGAAATGCTCGGCTCTTACTTGAAGAAGGTTTTCGGCTCCGCGAATGATCGGCGTCTGAAGAGTTATCGGCCGAAAGTCGCCGCCATCAACGCCCTGGAGCCGGAATTCGCGGCGTTGAGCGACGAACAATTGCAGGGCAAGACCCAGGAATTCCGCGCCGCTCTCGCCGCCGGCAAGACCCTCGACGATCTCACCGCGCCGGCGTTCGCGGCGGTGCGCGAGGCGGCCAAGCGCACGCTCAAGCAGCGCCACTTCGACGTCCAACTGATCGGCGGCCTGGTGCTGCACGAGGGCGCGATCGCCGAGATGCGCACCGGCGAAGGCAAGACGCTGGTGGCGACGCTGGCGACGTACCTCAACGCGCTCGCCGGCCGGGGCGTCCACATCGTCACCGTCAACGACTACCTCGCCCGCCGCGACTCCGAATGGATGGGCCAGGTCTACAAGTTCCTCGGCATGAGCGTCGGCGTGATCGTGCACGGCCTCGACGACGAGGAGCGCCGGCAGGCCTACGCCGCCGACATCACCTACGGCACCAACAACGAATTCGGCTTCGACTATCTGCGCGACAACATGAAGTACGACATGTCGCAGATGGTGCAGCGCGGTCACAGCTTCGCCATCGTCGACGAAGTCGACTCGATCTTGGTCGACGAGGCGCGCACGCCGCTGATCATTTCCGGCCCTTCCGAGGATCGCTCGGGCCTCTACGTCGGCGTCAACGCCTTCATCCCGCAACTGAAGCGGGAAGATTTCGAAATCGACGAGAAGCAGCGCACAGTCAATCTGACGGAAGCGGGCAACGAGCACGTCGAGGCGCTGCTGCGCGCGGGCGGGCTGATGAAGGAAGGGTCGCTTTACGAAGCGGCCAACGCCACCCTCGTTCACCACGTCAATCAGGCGTTGCGCGCGCACAAGCTGTTCCAGCGCGACAAGGAATACATCGTGCGCAACGACGAGGTCGTCATCGTCGACGAATTCACCGGCCGCATGATGCCGGGCCGGCGCTATTCGGAAGGCCTGCATCAGGCGCTCGAGGCCAAGGAAGGCGTCACGGTGCAACCGGAGAACGTCACGCTCGCCTCGATCACCTTCCAGAACTATTTCCGTCTTTACAGCAAGCTCGCCGGCATGACCGGCACGGCGTCGACCGAGGCCGACGAATTCGCCGAGATCTATAAGCTGGTCGTCGTCGAAATCCCGACCCATCGGCCGGTCGACCGCCTCGATGAAGACGACGAGGTCTACCGCTCCAACGAAGAGAAGCTGCGCGCGGTGGTGCGCGAGATCGAGGAAGCCAACGCCAAGATGCAGCCGATGCTGGTCGGCACGACCTCGATCGAGAAGTCCGAGCATCTTGCCGAAGTGCTCGAGCGCCGCGGTTACAAGAAGATCGACTTCGCCCAGCCCGACGCGATGACCGCGCTTTACGCCGCCGCGCGCGTCGGCAAGCCGTCGAAGAACTTCGCCGTCCTCAACGCGCGCCACCACGAGCAGGAGGCGTTCATCGTCGCGGAGGCCGGCGTTCCCGGCGCCATCACCATCGCCACCAACATGGCCGGCCGCGGCACCGACATTCAGCTCGGCGGCAACGTCGAGATGCGCGTCAAGCAGGAACTCGATCCGGCGGCCTCGCAAGAAGAGCGCGACGCCAAGGAAGCCGCCGTCCGCGCCGAGGTCGAGGTCTTCAAGCAGAAAGCCATCGAGGCCGGCGGGCTCTACATCGTCGGCACCGAGCGTCACGAGAGCCGGCGCATCGACAATCAGTTGCGTGGCCGCTCGGGTCGCCAGGGCGATCCCGGCCGCTCCAAATTCTTCCTGTCGCTGCAGGACGACCTGATGCGCATCTTCGGCTCCGAGCGCATGGACGCGATGCTCAAGCGCCTCGGCCTCAAAGACGACGAGGCGATCGTCCATCCCTGGATCAACAAGGCGCTGGAGAAGGCGCAGCAGAAGGTCGAAGCGCGCAACTTCGACATCCGGAAGAACATTCTCAAGTTCGACAACGTGATGAACGACCAGCGCAAGGTCATCTTCGAGGACCGGCGCAAGATGATGGCGCAGGATTCGCTCGAGCCGAGCATCGCCGACATGCGGGCGGACGTCATCGACGACCTCGTCACCAAGCACATCCCCGCCGACGCCTATCCCGAAGCGTGGGACGTGGCGGGCCTCAAGCAGGAGGTCGCCGACAAACTCAACCTCGATCTGCCGGTCGAAGCCTGGGCGAAGGAAGAAGGCATCGCCGACGAGGAAATGGCCGAGCGCCTGCTCAAGGCCGCCGACGCGGCCTATGCCGAACGCGTCGAGCGCAATACGCCCGAGGCGATGCGCTACGTCGAAAAGCAGGTCATCCTGCAGTCGCTCGACCATCTCTGGCGCGAGCATCTGGTCACGCTCGATCACTTGCGCCAGGTGATCGGTTGGCGCGGCATGGCCCAGCGCGATCCGCTCAACGAATACAAATCCGAGGCGTTCGACCTCTTCCGCACCCTGATCACGCAATGGCACGAGGCGGTGACCGCGCAGATGATGCGCGTGGAAGTGCGCTTCCAGGCGCCGGAGCCGCCGCCTCCGCCGATGCAGTTCCAGCACCTGGATCCGCGCACCGGCGAGAACGAGTCGCCGTTCGGCCAAATCGCCGAACCGCTCGACGGCGGACCATTTTCCGCCGTCGCTGTGGCTGCGACCGCGGCGCCGGCGCTGGGCGGCGTCGCCGAGCGCGATCCCGCCAATCCCGCGACCTGGGGCAAGATCGGCCGCAACGAGCCGTGCCCCTGCGGCTCGGGCAAGAAGTTCAAGCATTGCCACGGTCAGTTCGCCTGACGCCGCTCGGCGCGCTCGATGCGTTGACGACGCGGGCCGAGGCGCTGCGAGTCCTGACCGGCGCGATGCGCGAAGTCGCCGACGAGCCCGCGCGCGAAGCGCGGTTGCTGCTCGCCGCCGCCGGCGGACTCAAAGCGAGCGACCTCATCGGCGCGCCCGAGGCGGCGTTGGGCGCCGCGGCGGCGCGCGTCAGCGAATTCGCCGCGCGCCGGGCGGCGGGCGAACCGCTTTCGCGCATCGTCGGCCGGCGCGAGTTCTGGAACCTTTCGCTGGCGATTTCGCCCGACGCGCTCGACCCGCGCCCGGAAACGGAGACGATCGTCGAGGCCGTGCTGGCGAAACTCGCCGAACGACGCGACGAACCCCTCGCCATCCTCGATCTCGGCGTCGGCTCGGGCGCGTTGTTGTGCGCGCTGTTGAGCGAATTTCCCGCCGCGCGCGGGCTCGGCGTCGACCTCAGCCAAGGCGCGGCCAGGATCGCGCGCGACAACGTCGAGGCGCTCGGCCTCGCGAAGCGCGCCGAAATCCGCGTCGGCGACTGGGGCGCGGGGCTCGAAGGCCCGTTCGACCTGATCGTCTCCAATCCGCCCTACGTCCGCAGCGCCGAGATCGCCGAGCTTGCGCGCGAAGTGCGCGACCGCGATCCGCGCCTGGCGCTGGACGGCGGCGAAGACGGGCTCAACGCCTATCGCGCGCTTCTGCCGCAAGTCGCCGAGCTCCTCGAGCCCTCTCGGGGATGGTTCTTCCTCGAAGTCGGCGCCGGCCAGGCGGAGGCGGTCGAGACAATCGCCGCCGCGGCCGGACTCTGCGACATCGCGATCCTGCCCGACCTCGCCGGCGTCGCGCGCGTCGTCGCGGGCCGGCTGAACGCGGCGCCGAAGCGACGCTAGGCGCTTGCCTCCCGCGCCGATCCCCTTCACATTCGCCGGCGTCCTCCCCTCACGAATCCCCGGCGCCCCCATGACTGCGGTCGACTCCTCCCTCGAACAGCCGCAAGGCGAGCTCACCGTTCGCCTCATCGCCATGCCGTCCGACACCAACGCCAACGGCGACATTTTCGGCGGTTGGGTGCTCAGCCAGATGGACCAGGCGGGCGGCATCGCCGCCGTCGAACGCGCCAAAGGTCGCGTGGTGACGATTGCGGTCGAGGCGATGACCTTCATCCGCCCGGTCAAGGTCGGCGACGTGCTGTGCGTCTATACCAGCGTCGATCGCGTCGGGCGCACCTCGATGAAGATCCATATCGAGGCCTGGGCGCGCCGCTTCACCTCGCACGTGCGGGAGAAGGTGACAGACGCCTATTTCACCTTCGTCGCGGTCGACGAAAATGGCCGGCCGCGCCCTGTGCCGCCCGACGCTTGCGCAAGCGGCGGGTGATTGCGGACGGCGCTCACGCCGCCGGCGGCAAGCCGCGCCGCGCGCGCGAGGGCTTGTCGACGACGGGGTCGAAGAATCGCACCGTTCCTCGACCGTCGGCTTTGGCGCGATAGAGCGCCGCATCCGCATTGCCGAGCAATGTCGACGGGCCCTCGCCATCCCCGGGGAAGAGGGCGACGCCGATCGACAGGCCGACGCGCAGGAGCCGGCCGTCGACTTCGAGATCGCCGGCGGCGGTTGCGAGTAGGCGTCCGGCGAGAGCGTCGGCGGCCGCCGGCATTTCGCCCTCGCTCAAGATCGCCGCGAACTCGTCGCCGCCGAACCGCGCCAGCAGCGCGCCATCGCACGCCGATTGCAGACGCGCCGCCAATTGCCGCAGCAACCCGTCGCCGCCGGCATGGCCGTAGACGTCGTTGATCTCCTTGAACCGGTCCAGGTCGATAAAAAGGACCGCGAAAGGCGCCCAAGCGGCAAGAGGACGCTCGCACAAAGCGGCCAAGCGCTCCAGGAACGCGCCGCGGTTCGGCAGGTCGGTCAGCGCATCGTGATGCGCGATATAGTGGATTCGCTTGCGTTCGGTGACGTCTTCGCACAAGGCGAGAAGATATTTCGGCTGGCCGTTCTCCCCTCGGATCGCGAGCTTCTTGGTTGCGAGGATCCGCGTGTCGCCGAGCGATGTCTCGACGGCTTGCTCCGCCTCGATCGTCACAGCGCCGGACTGGAGCGCCTCGGCGTCGCCGACCAGGAGCTGGTCGGCGGCGCCGTCCGGAAGCAGGTCTTGCAGCCGCCTGCCCATGGCGACCTCGCGCGGAATTCCGAGCAGGCCTTCCGCGGCTTTGTTGAACAAGACATAACGTTCGTCCGGCAGTTCCTTCACGGTGACCATCATCGGCATATTCTCGATGATGGTGTGCAGGAACGCCTCGGCGCGGCCGATCTCGGCCGCCGCGGCTTCGCGTTCGACGGCATGCCGGAATTGCAGAACGGCCACAACGAAGCCGATCGCCGCCAAGGCGAGGAACAGGCCGAGCGACAAAGCCACGCTCTGCTCCAGGATCGTTTGCAGAAACGCCGCCGCCGGCGCGTCGATGGCGAAGGCGCCCATGACGTCGTTGAGACGCCAACCGATGTCGGCTTGCAGCGCGTTGTGACAATCGATGCAGCTTTGTTCGTGCGCCACCGATGGATAGAGCGTGCGGAACTCGAGTTGACCGCCGACAGTGACGAACTCCGATTCTGGTTTCGGGTTGGGCGTTGCGGCGAAACGTTCGATCGCCGCCGCCATCTCGGCATCCGCCGGCGGCGTCTTGATCGCCCTGCCTTTGCGGCCGACCCAGCGCAAGCGAAAATCGGCGTCGGAGCCGCGCATGCCGTCGAACAATTCGATCGAGTGCGCGCGGAATGTCGCGGGAACGGGCGCGTCGCCGCCGAGTTTCGATCGAACGGCCGAATAGTTCGTGACGAAGGCGTCGACCAATTGCAACGCCGTGACCTTCTCCTCGCTCTTGTGCGCCTTGAACCAGCTCAGACTGGAATAGTAGAATCCACAGCCGATGGCGGCGGACAGCGCCGCGCAAAGCGCGAGATGGAGCAGCAATCCCAGGCCGGATTTCGTCGCGAGAAATCGCCTGCTGATTTCGACCGGTTTCACGAACCTTTCCCTTGGCGGGGCGCCCTAGCGGGAAATAGGCGCACAACCGGATTAACAGGTCGTTTTCATTGACGAATATGCAGAGCCGGGGGGTCCGTTGCGCAATGATGCTGCGGAACGAGCGTGATGGCGGGAACGGCGCGAGCGCGCCGAGGTTCGTCCCCTTACTCCGCCGCTTGCCTTTGCTCCGGCGGCGCGCGCCAGACATCCAACAGCCGGCGCCGCTCCTCATCGGCCGCCGCCATCGCGCGCGCCTTCACGTGTCCGAAGCCGCGAATTTTCTCCGGCAGCGCCGCCAGCGCGAGCGCGGTCTCGCGATTGTCCGGCGTCAGTCCCGCCGCCAGCTCGCGGCACAACGCCTCGTAACCGGCGATCAGCGCGCGCTCGGCGCGCCGCTCGGCCATGTGGCCGAAGACGTCGAACGGCGTGCCGCGCAAGCGGCGCAGCGCGGCGAGCACGGGCAACGCCCTCATCATCCATCGACCGAAGCTCATCGTCTTGGGTTCGCCGCCGCCGCGATGCCAACGCGCCATGAACGGCGGCGCGAGATGGAAGGTCAATTTGAGATCGCCGTCGAACGCGTTTCGAAGCGCATCCGCGAACGCGCCGTCGCTGTAGAGCCGCGCGACCTCGTATTCGTCCTTGTAGGCCATCAGCTTGAAGAGATTGCGCGCCGCACTTTCGGCGAGCGCTTCGCTTCCCGGCGCGCGCTCG
>JBEKFO010000110.1:0-10467 GCA_050013275.1 Roseiarcus sp.
GCGCCGCAATTCTGGCAGACGTAGGAGGAACGCGGCTTGGCCATGGCGCGACAAGTGGCAGGATTCGGGGCGTTCTGTCGAGCCGCTTGATCGGACGGCGGAGCGGAAAAAGGGCCTGGCCGCCCTAACCGAGCGATTGATAAAGCGCGCCGTACCGGCCGGCCGGGCGGGTCCAGGCGAAGTCCCGCGACATCGCCCGGCGGCGCATCGCTTTGAAGCGGCCTCGCGAGGCGAACGCCGTGGTGGCGCGTCTGACCGCGCTCGACAACGCGTCGGCGGTCTCGGCGTCGAAGAGAAAACCGGTCTCGTCGTCGTCGATCGTGTCGGCCAATCCCCCGGTGCGATGCGCGATCGGCAAGGAGCCGCTTTTTTGCGCATACATTTGCGTCAGGCCGCAGGGCTCGAATCGCGACGGCATGAGAAGAAAATCGCTGCCGGCGAACATCCGCCGCGCCTCGTCGTCGTCGAAGCCGATGCTGGCCCCGATCGCTTCCGGGTGACGTCGATGGAGGTCCAATAGCGCCTGTTCGAAGCGCTTCTCGCCGCTTCCGGTGGCGACGATCTGGCCGCCGGCGGCGACGATCTCATCGGCCGCCTCGATCGAGAGGTCGACGCCCTTCTGGTGGACGAGCCGCGAGATGATGGCGAACAGCGGCCCCTTGCTGACGGCCAGGCCAAAGGACTTGCGCACCGCCTCGGCGTTCGCTTGCTTCCACGCGTCCGGATCGGCCGGCGCTGCGCCCCCGCCGCTCGCCGCCAGCCCCCAGTCGTCTTCGATGCCGTTCAGGATGCCGGTCAGTTTGCCCTCTCGGGCGCGGCCCGCCAGCAAGCCGTGAAGCCCGCAGCCGGATTCGAGCCGGGTGATCTCCCGCGCGTACGTCTCGCTGACGGTGGTGACGTGCGAGGCGTAGTAGATGCCGGCTTTCAAATAGGAGAGCTGGCCGTGGAACTCGATCCCGTTCTGAGCGAACGCGCGCTCGGGGACGCCCAATGCCGCGAGCCTCTCGCGCGGGAACAGCCCCTGAAAGGCCAGATTGTGAATCGTCACCACGGACGGCGTGCGAACGCCTAGCCACTCGAGGTAGCCCGCCGCCATCGCTGTCGGCCAGTCGTTGAGGTGCAGCACCGCCGGCGTCCACGAGGGGTCGCCGAGCCCCGCGGCCATTTGGGCGGCGGCCAGCGAGAGCCGCCCGAAGCGCACGTCGGCGTCGGGCCACGGCGCTCCCTCGGGATCGGCGTAAGGCGTTCCCGGGCGCTCGAATAGCTGCGGGCACAGAAGAACATAGACGACCAAGCCGTCCTCGGCGGTCAAGCGCCCCAATCCACAGCCCGGGATTTCCGCCAGGCCGGGCAATTCCGCGACGCGTTCGATCGAGGATCGCCCCTCGACCACTTCGCGATAACCGGGAATCAGCACGCGAACGTCGGCGAAACGCCGCAACGCGCGCGGCAAGGCCGCGGAAACCACTCCCAGCCCGCCGACCTTGACGAAATCCGACATCTCCGGCGTCACGAACAGAACCCGCCGGCTCAATCGCCCGGGCCCCTGCCCGCTCGCGCGCGGCTCCTCTTTCGCCGGAGCTTTTGCGCAATCCTTCGCAATCCCTGCGCCGTTCATGGCTTTTCCCCCGCCTTTGCCTTCGAGTCGCGCGCTCGTCCCCGGCGAATCTCTTCGCCGGAGACGAGCGGACGCTCTGCAACGCTAGAAAACGCGCGCCGCCGTTCAGGAAGGCCGCGCCTGCCCGTCGGCGGTCGCGTTGCGATCTTCGGCGATCGCCACGATCGGGTTGGTCGGCGCCGTTGCCTCGCCGTGGCGGGCCGCCTCGATCTTCACCATCGGTCCGACCCTGATCTCGTTGGTCACGCCGACGACGCCGCGGGTATGGCGGACGTCCGCTTCGGCGCAACTCTTTTGATAAGGTCGTTCGACTTCGCCGGTCAGGGTGACCCAACCGTTCTCGCATTTGGCCAGCACCCGATCGCGCGGCACCGCCAGATCCCAGTAGAGCGCGTTCAGAACGTCGTCGGCCACGTGCTCATAGCCGCGCCGGGATTTCTCCGCCGGGCAAACTTCGAGCTCGTCGACGACCTCCGTAATGCCCGGAACGCCCTCGACTTTGTACTTGATCGCCAATTTCTGCGCGTGCGTATCGACGTCGCCGCTCAGAGTCGCCACGCCGTCCCGCACCGTCGCGAGGATGCGGGAGACGTCGATCGACGGCTCCAAGTAGAGCGCGCTGAGCACAGCTTGCTCTAAGACTTGGTCCATCATGGCCTCGCTCCCGTCTCCGGCGTCCGCCCCGCTCGTCGCCGAACGGCACAGCCGCGCGGGCGAAGCGCATCGCTGGAGAGGGGTGACTGCCGATTGGGGCCGCGCGCTCGACTCGCTGCGACGCCACTAAACCCACGCGTCCGGTCACGCCGCTCGGATGGGCTGCGGACGCTTACGCCCCGACATCGCCCTGCCTTTATCTTATCGGCAGGCCGCAATTAGGGTAAGTAACTTATACTCCTTACGTTGACGTATGTCAACGATCATCTCAAGAAACAACAGGCAAGATTTCACACAAAAAATTTTCATTACAATACTACTGCGCCATTGCGCTCCCACGACCCGTCATTGCGCAGCCGGAGGCGGCGGTTTGCGCGCGAGCCCGCCGCGCCGCGCCCCGCCGCATCGCGGCCTGACGGCGCCCAAACCGACGTCAAACGAAAGCGCCCGGATCGCGGCTATGAAAGCGAGGCCCGCCGACCCTCGGCCCGCTTTCTCTCTTCCGCGATCGGTCCGATCGCGCCGGCGAGCAACATGGCCTCGTCGCGACGCGACGCCTCGGTCTTCGCGCTCGAAGCGACGGTGATCTCGTTGGTCACCCCGACGACGCCGCGCACATTGCGCACGTCCGCCTCCGCGGAGCTCTTCTGATAGGCTCGGTCGACTTCGCCGCTCAGCGTGACCCATCCCCGCTCGCATTTGGCGCTCACGCGATCGGGCGGCACTGCGCAATCCCAGTAGAGAGCGTTGAGAACGCTCGCGGCGATATCGTCGAAACCTCGGCTGGGTTTCTCGTGAGCGGTGACTTCGAGTTCGTCGACGACGCTCTTTATACCCCGCACGCACGCGGCCTTATATTTTGCCGCCAGCTTCTGCGAGTGGGCGCCGACTTCGCCTGTCAGGGTCACCACCCCGTCGTGCACCGTCACCAAGATGCGCGCGGTATTGATCGATGGCTCCAAGCACAGCGCGCTGAGCACAGCGTGCTCCAAGGTCTGGTCCGTCATGGCCTCCTCCCGTCGTCAGCTTGCTCATCCGTCGCTCCAGGGGTGGTCGCAGGGGCAACGTCGATCAATGAAGCAGACTGACTCCCGAGCGGGGCCTTGCACCCAACTCGCTGCGACGCCACTGACCGCCCCCGGTCCCTCCAACGATTGGATGGGCCGCGGATGTTCTCCGTCCTCCTCCGAAATTCCCGCTATTTTTGTATTATTCTTTTAACAATAGTTTATCCACATCGGCACAATTGCCGTTGATGCACGTCAAATTTTGCGCATCGAGAAAATGCACAAGGCTGAATCTGGAAATGTATAAAGTATTACAATATTAAATCTACTCTATGATTGTGGCGGCAACATTACGTAATTGCGACGCGGCGCGCCGTAAATGCATTACCGCGGACGCCGCTGTATATTCTTATGCCGATCCGCGCCGTCCCGGCGCGGCCGAGCACGCCGACGCCTGCGACGGCGATCGCCATCGCGCGGGCAAGGGTGGCGCCTCTGTTGCCAAGGCGATCGAGTTGGGCGAACTTGCCGGTCGAGTTCTCGTCTCCGGGATGCCGAACATGCTCCTTCGCGCGCTTTGTCTGATGAGCCTGCTTTCGCTGTTCGGTTTCGCCCAGCCCGCGCGCGCCGACGAGGGCGCCTTCGTCATCGGCATCATGAACGACCAGTCCGGGCCTTACGCCGATCTTTCGGGCCCGAGCTCGGTCGAGGCGGTCCGCATGGCGATCGAGGACTCCGGCGGAACGGTGCTGGGCAAGAAGATCGAGTTGCTGGTCGCCGACCACCAGAACAAGGTCGACGTCGGCATGGCGATCGCGCGCCAATGGTACGAGGAGCGCGGCGTCACGACGATTTTCGACATCACCAACTCCGGCGTCGCGCTGGCGTTGCAGGGCCTCGCCAAATCGCACAACCGTTTGGTCGTCTTCGATTCGGCTTCCTCGTCCGATCTGACCGGCAAGTCCTGCTCGCCCTACACGATGCAATGGAACGCCGACAATTGGTCGAACGGCGTTTCGTTGATGCGCCTGCTCATCAAGCAGAAGCTCGACAGCTTCTTCTTCATCACCGCCGATTACGCGTTCGGCGCTTCGCTCGAGGCCGACGCGCGCGACGCCATCGCCAAGGCGGGCGGCACGACGATCGGCGGCGTCCGGGCGCCCCTCAACACCGCCGATTTCAGCTCTTACCTGTTGTCGGCGCAGGCCTCGCACGCCAAGGTGGTGGTGCTCGCCAACACCGGCGCCGACCTTTCCACTTCGCTCAAGCAGGCCAACGAATTCGGCGTCGCGCCGGCGCAATATATCGCCACGCCGATCACCTACCTCAGCGACGTCAACGCGATGGGCCTCGCCATCGCGCACGACCTCACGTTCATGCAGTCTTGGTACTGGGACCTCAACGACGCGACGCGCGCTTGGGCGAAGCGCTTCTACGCCCGCACCAATCGCATGCCCAACGACAATCAGGCGGTGCTCTATTCCTCGGTGCGCCACTATCTCGAGGCGGTCGCCAAGGCCGGCACGGACGACGCGCTGACCGTCGCCAAGGCGATGCGCGAGGCGCCGATCCACGACGTCTTCACCGACGACGGCCGCATCCGCGAGGACGGCCGCGTCGTCTACGACCGCTATCTGATGCGGGTGAAGACGCCGACGGAGTCGAAATATCCTTGGGATTATCTGACCGTCGTCGCCAAGATTCCCGCCGAAGAGGCGTTTCGCCCGCCGGGGGCCGGCGGTTGCGCGCTGGGCGTTCCCTAGCGAAGCGGGCGCGATCGAGCGCGCGCGCCGTCGCCGCCAGACCGTATTGCTTGAAGGAGTGCGCGCGGCTTCTGGGGCGGGGCGATGTGGATCCGAAGATTGTTTTTTGTCGCGCTGACGGTCGCGTTGGGATTGGCCTGGGCGGAGTGGGAGAAGGGCGGTTCCGTCGGGGACGGCGCCGCGGGCGATTACGCTCCGGCCAATATCGAGCGAACCTACGGCCGTCTGACGATGATCTGCGTGATCCCCATCCCCGGGCTTTGTCCCGTGTCGAGCGAGACGCGCAACACGATGAAGCGGGCGATGGCCGGAAGCCCCGCGGCCGAGTATCTGCTCGCGCTCGATCTGCGCACGGGCGGCGGCGTGCCGGAGGACGATGCAGCGGGTCTCGCCTGGGAGGTGCGCGCGGCCGAGCACGGCAACCCCCGCGCCGCGATCGACCTCGAGGCCGAGCTGCGCAACGGCGAGGCGATCGAAGTCGACGAGACCAAGATCGTCTCCGCGTTGAAGCCTGAGGTCGAGGCGGACGACGTCGACGCCATGCGCGCGCTCGGCGCAATGACGATACGCGGCCGCGGCGTCAAACAGGACCCGGCGCAAGGCCTGGATCTGCTGAAACGCGCCGTCGCCAAGGGCTCGCGCCCAGCCGAGGCCGATCTGGCCGAACTCTATCTCCTGGGGGCGCCGGGCGTTCCGGCCAATCGCGGCGAAAGCATGAGGTGGTTGACGATTTCGGCGAGCCAAGGCGACGTCGAGTCGATGACCTCGCTCGGCTCGATGTGGATGAACACGCCGGGGGACGTTCCCTCCAGCGCGGAGGATCTCACCCAAAGCTACTGCTGGCTGATGCGCGCGGCGCTGCTCGACTGGCCGCCGGCGCAGGAGCAGTTGGCCATGAATCTCTCCAGGGGTCAGTCGGACGACCACGGGGCGAAGATCCCTGTCGATCTGGTGCAGGCCGATGCCTGGTTCCGACTCGGCGCGCGCAATCCCTTCCACAACAATCCGAGCGTCCGCGCCTCGATCGAGCCGAAGATGACCACCGACGAAATGAACGAGGCCAAGCGGCAGGTCGACGCCTGGCGCCCGCGCACGTTCGAGGACGTGAAGACGCTGACGATCGCCTTTCCCCCCGCGACGCGGGGCGGCGCGTCGCCGCGCAATTGTCCCGCGATGGGCTGACGCCGCCCCGGCCCGCGCTTGCACGGGTCAAGGAAACGTCATACTCGTTAACGGTCATTGGCGATCCGGCGCGAGCCGGGTCAAACGGGAACGCGGTGCGGTCCGATCCCAAGGGGTTCGGGCTAAGGCCGCGGCTGCCCCCGCAACTGTAAGCGGCGAGCCGCTCTCCATTTGATCCACTGGGACCCCCGGGGTTCTGGGAAGGAGGAGAGGGGCGAGAACCCGCGAGCCAGGAGACCGGCCTTTGATCGTGCAACCCTAGCCGCCGTCGGTGGGACGGCCGGAGGAACCATGCTCAAAGCCGCATCCCGGCCCGCCAATCGGGCCGCCCTCATCGCTTTCGCGCTGCCCTGCGTGTTCGCGTCTATCGCCTGCGCCGACGAATTGCCGGAAGTCACGGTGACCGCCGACCGCATCGAGGAGCCGATCGGTCAGACCGGCGCCTCGGTGACGATCATCCCCCACGCCGAAATCGAAAAACTGGGCGCCAAGGGCCTCGCCGACGTCTTGCGCGGCGTCGCCGGCCTCGACGTCACTCAGACCGGCGGCGTCGGCTCCGCGACCGAGGTCCGCCTGCGCGGCTCCAACCCCGGCGAGACCCTGGTGCTGATCGACGGCGTGCGCGTCGGCAACCCGTCCTCGACCGACGGCTCGGTCGACTTCGGCAATCTTTCCGCCGTCGACATCGAGCGCGTCGAAGTGCTGCGCGGGCCGCAATCGGCGCTCTACGGCTCGGACGCGATGGGCGGCGTCATCAACATCATCACCCGCAAGGGCGGCAAGACGCCGCATCGCTCGGTGACGATCGAGGCGGGCAGCTACGGCACGGTCTCGACCCGAGCGACGATGTCGGGCGGCGACGACCGCTGGACCTATTCGCTGGGAGTCGACGCGTTGCACGCGGACGGCTTTCCGCGCTGGGGCTATCGCGTCGACCAGCCGCTGTCGCAATTGCTTCCCTTCACCAGCCCGCCCCTGCCGCTCTTGCCGGCCGACGATCCGACCAACAAGGGGGGCGCGAGCGGGCGATTTTCCTATCGCTTGTCCGACGACGTCAGCATCGACGCCGGCTTCTCGCTGTTCGGCAATGCATTGCGTTTCGACAACCCTTACGCGTCTCTCCCCGGGGACGTGTTCAGTCATTACAATTTCTCGCGGACGACGATCGCCGACGGCTTCGTGCGCGCGAACGTCGATTCCTTCGGCGGGTTGCTGCACAGCCAGCTCACCGTCTTCAGCAACGCCACGAACAGCAACGTCTGGGAAACCGAGGCCTGCTACGACGACGTCACCTTTGCCGTGTTCAATTGCCGCTCCGGCTATCAGGGCGCGCGCTTCGGCGCGGAATATCAGGGCGACTTGAAGCTGGGCGCCTTCGGCGGCCTGACCCTGGGCGCTCGCACGGAGACGGAGACCGCGAGCACTTCGCAGAGCCCCGATCCGGCCGATGGTTCGTTCGCGCCGATCCGCGCGCGGCAGACGACGAATTCGGTGTTCGCCGAGCATCGCGTGACGCTCGGCGACCGCCTCGACCTCACGCTCGGCGGGCGGATCGACGCGGTCGAACTGGGGCAAACCTTCGCAACCTGGCGCGCGACGGCGGCCTATCGGATCGACGAGACGGGAACCAAACTGCGCGCGAGCGTCGGCACTGGCGACAAGGCCGCCACGCTCTATCAACGCTTCAGCCAGTACGGCGATCCGACATTGGCGCCAGAGCAGAGCTTCGGTTTCGACGCCGGGATCGACCAGAAGCTCTTCAATGGCCGCCTCGTCGCGTCGGCGACGGTTTTCGACACGAGCTATCGCAATCTCATTGATTTCGCCAATGGCCCTGGACCTGGCTCTCCATGCGCCGCCACGCAGATCAATGGCTGCTACTACAACGTCGGCCGCGCGGAAACCAAGGGCGTCGAACTCTCGGGCGACGCGGTTCTCGTCCCCGACGTGTGGCGCGCGCGGGCGAGCTACACCTATCTCGACGCGCGCGACCTCGACGCGGGCACGCAACTGCTGCAGCGCCCGCGCGACAAGGGCGCGCTGTCGCTGATCTACGACGGCATCGCCAAGCTCGAGTTGGAGTCGCGGTTGACGCTGGTCGGATCGCGGCTCGACTTCGGGCTCACGACGCCGAGCGTGACGCTCGCGCCCTATGCCAAGCTCGACTTCCTCGCCAATTACAAGTTCAACGACAGTTTCGCGATGTTCGGCCGGGTCGAGAACGTCACCGACGCGCGCTACGAGGAAGTGTATGATTACGGCACGGCGGGGCGCTCCTATTACGCGGGGATAAGCTACAGTTGGTGAGGACGTGACGACAGCGGCGGCGCGGCGCGGCGCGAGCAGGGCCCTGCGGCTGGCGCATTGTTTCGCGCTCGCCGCCGCGCTGACGAGCGCCGGCGCGGCGTCGGCGGCCGACCCGGCGGTCAAGCCGAGGCGCATCGTTTCGATCAACATGTGCATGGACGAACTCGTCCTGCGCCTCGCCGACCGCGACGCCATCGCCTCGGTCACCTGGCTTTCGCAAGACCCGCGCAACGCCAACATGGCGGAAGCCGCGAAGGGCCTGCCGGCCAACAACGGGCTCGCGGAGGAAGCGCTCTCCTATCATCCAGACCTTGTCCTTGCGGGGCCGTTCACCGAACGCTCGACCATCGCGCTGCTTAGACAGGTCGGCGCGCCGGTGGTCGAATTCGACGTCCCCGAGACATTCGCCGACGTGCGGCGGCAGATCCGCGAAGTTGCGGCTGTCATCGGCGAGCCGCAGCGCGGCGAAGCGCTGGTCGCGCAGATCGACCGTCGCCTGGCGCGGATCGTCGTCGATGCGAGCCGGCCGCCGCTGCGCGCGATCATCCTTCGGCCGAACGGCTTCACCGTCGGTCCGGGCTCCCTGGTCGACGAAATCCTGCGCCGCGCCGGAATGACCAATCTCGCCGCCCGGCTCGACCTCGGCGCCTATCAACAGATTCCGCTGGAGCGGCTGGCCATGCTCGACGCCGACGTGTTGATCGTCGACAGCGAAGGGTTCGAAGCGCCCTCGCTCGCCACCGAGGCGCTGAGTCACCCGATCGTCGCCGCGCTGTCCCGCCATATGAAAGTCGTTGCGCTGCCGTCGCGGCTGTGGACCTGCGCCGGCCCGGCGCTGGTCGACGCCGTCCGGACGCTCGCCGATGCGACCGCTGAGGTCGAGGCGCAGGAGAAGAGCAATTGAGCGGCGCGCTGCAACGTGGTCCTGTCGCCTATCGGCCGCTCGTCGCCGCGCTCGGCGGCCTGGCGCTCGTCGCGACCATCGCCTCGCTCGTCGTCGGCTACGTCCACCTCGACGTGTTCGCGGCGCTGAGCGACGTCGCGCAGGGCCGCCAGAGCCTGCCGGCGCTGGTGCTCATCGAGCTGCGCCTGCCGCGCGCCGCGCTCGGCTGCGCGGTCGGCTTCAGCCTCGGGCTGACCGGCGCGGCGATGCAGGGGCTGCTGCGCAATCCGCTCGCCGATCCCGGAGTCGTCGGCGTCTCCGGCGGGGCGGCGCTCGGCGCCGTCGTCGTCTTCTATTCCGGCCTCGCCGGCGCCTTTTCGCTCGCGCTGCCGCTCGGCGGCGTCGCCGGCGCCGTCGTCGCCGCGCTCGCTCTCTACGCCATCGCCGGGCGGGGGGCCGGCACGATGACGCTGATCCTCGCCGGCGTGACCATCAACAGCCTAGCCGGCGCGCTGACCGCGCTCGCGCTCAACCTTTCTCCCAACCCCTACGCCGCGTTCGAAATCATGTTCTGGCTGATGGGATCGCTCGCCGATCGCAGCCTGCCCCAGCTTTGGCTGGCGTTGCCGCTGATGCTCGTCGGCTGGGCGCTGCTGATGTCTTCGGCGCCGGCTCTCGACGCGCTGAGCCTGGGCGAGGACACCGCGAGCAGTCTCGGCTTCGATCTCAAGCGCCTGCGCCTGACGCTGGTGGCGGGATCGGCGCTGGCGGTCGGCGCGGCCGTCGCCGTCACCGGCGCAATCGGCTTCGTCGGGCTGGTGGTTCCGCACCTCTTGCGTCCGCTGGTCGGCCATCGGCCGGGCCGGCTGCTGCTGGTCAGCGGCTTCGGCGGCGCGATCGTGCTGCTCGCCGCCGACATCGGGGTTCGCCTCTTGCCGATCCATCCCGAACTCAAGTTGGGCGTCGTCACCGCGCTGATCGGCGCGCCGTTCCTGCTCAGCCTGATCGACCGCATGCGGCGGGAGGCGTGATGCGCATCGAAGCGACCAACGC
>JBEKFO010000111.1:0-10436 GCA_050013275.1 Roseiarcus sp.
TTGTCGCGCTCGTCCTTGGTCTCCACCGTCTTGGGGGTGAACTGCGCCTGCGTGGCGACGAACGCCACCTTCGCCGGGATCGCCAAGTCGGGCCGAGCGTCGAGCACGATGCGCGCGTCGGCGCCGATCCTCACTTTGCCGGCGTCCGCCGTCGGCAGATAGATGTCCATGTAGACGTACAGGATATCGAGCATGGTGAAGACCCGGCCGCCCGCAGGCAGCACCTCGCCGACATTGGCGATGCGGTACTGGATGCGTCCGTCGCGCGGCGCGACCAGCGTATTGTCCGCGATGTTCACTTTGTAGAGTTCGACGTCGTGCGTGGCGGCGTCGAGCGCTCGCTCGGCTTCGCCGACGCGTTCGTTGGCGACGGCGAGCGCGGCGTTGGCGCCGTTGAGCGCCTGCCGGCGCTGGTCGAGCAGCTCGTTGGTGGCGAAGCCGCGCGCGACCAGCGCGCTGGTGCGGTCGAACTCCTGCTGCGCGAGCGTGAGCTGGGTCTTCTGCAACTCGACATTGGCGCGGGCCTCGTCGAGGCCGTGCTGCGATTGCTGGACTTGCGCCTCGGACTTGTGAAGGGAGGCGGCGATATCCTGGGTGTCCATGCGGGCGAGGACCTGGCCGGCTTTGACCATGTCGCCGTCGTCGGCGAGCATTTCGGCGATGCGCCCGGCGAACTTGGTGTCGATGTCGATCTCGTCGGCCTCGATCCGGCCGTTGCCCGATGCGATCCCCGGGGGAAGGGCGCTCTGGCGCAGATGCTGCCAATAGGCCGCGCCGCCGCCTGCGCCGATGACGACGATCGCCAGCAGCGCCAAGATCCTCCATCGCGATGTTCGCGCCGGCGAAGGGGGTTTGGGCGCGACGGGCAGCGTGGAAGGCGCGGCGACGAGCCCCTTTTCGGCTGGCGGCAACACTTCGCCCTGCCTAATCTCGACCTTGCCTGAAGGGCTGGGCGGAACCGGAGTTTCCGTATCGTCATTGCTCATGATCGGCGCCTGTCGGGTCGGACTGGGCGACCATAACATGGGGTCTCGGCGACGGTCGCACCATTTCCCGTCGCGCCAGGCTTTTCGCATCCGTCGCGACCCGCTGACGCAATCGCCGATCGGGCCATTGCCATAAAGCGCGAGTTGCGTCAGCGTCGCCAGTCTGTCGTACTGATTCGGCCGAATTCCGGCCGATGGCGTTTTTCTCGGAAGGCCCGCCGCTCAACTCGCTTTGGCGCCTGGCGACCGTCCCTGACGCATCGGCCGCCGGACCGTTCCTCGGGACCAAGTCCGGCGACGGTCGAGGCGGCGGATCGGTCCGCAACTGAATTGATCTGGGAAAGCTTGGATGTCCACGACATGAGCACGAGACTGTTGACGGTGGTCGCTCTGATCTTCGTGGCGAACGCCGGCCTGATGCTGTGGGGCCAAGCGCCTCTCGTCTGGTCAGGATCCACCCCCGACAAGTGGAATCGCAGCTGCCGTTACTACTACCCGGTCCGCATGTTCGAGGTGGTCTTGCCGTTGAGCCAAGATTGTCCGCGTTGGGCCGATCCGCGCTAGAGTTCGCAACGGACTGCGAAAAGAATGCAGGGGGAGCGAGAATGTCCGAAGACACGGTGGCCGCCGCAACGATCGGCGGCGCGGGCGAAGAGGAAATCAGCGTCGGCCGCATCGTGGTGGCGAGCTTGGTCGGCACGACGATCGAGTTCTACGATTTCTATATCTACGGCACCGCCGCCGCGCTGGTGATCGGTCAGGCCTTCTTTCCGCAATCGGCGCCCGAAACGCAGGCGCTCAACGCCTTCCTAACCTTCGGCATCGCCTTTCTGGCGCGACCCGTCGGATCGATCCTGTTCGGGCACTTCGGCGATCGCATCGGACGCAAGGCGACGCTGGTGGCCACGATGCTGACGATGGGCCTGTCGACGACGCTGATCGGCGTGCTGCCGGGCTACGCGCAAGCGGGCGTCCTGGCGCCGTGGTTATTGTGCCTGTTGCGCTTCGGCCAGGGCGTCGGGCTCGGCGGCGAATGGGGCGGCGCGGCGTTGCTGGCGACCGAGAACGCGCCACACGGCCGCCGCGCCTGGTTCGGCATGTTCCCGCAGCTCGGGCCGCCGCTCGGCTTTATCCTCGCCAACGGCCTGTTTCTGTTGCTTTTGATCGGCCTCGGCGAAAAGAATTTTGTCGCCTGGGCGTGGCGCATCCCGTTCCTGGCGAGCGCGGCGCTGGTGGCGATCGGGCTCTACGTCCGCGTCGCGCTCGTCGAAACGCCCGCCTTCCGCGCAATGCTGGCCCGCCATGAGCGCCTCGAAGTGCCGCTCATCGAAGTGCTGAGGAGCCATTGGCGTCCGCTGATCCAGGGCTCGCTGGCGATCGTCGTCTGCTACGCGCTTTTCTATGTTTCCTCCGTGTTCGCGCTCGGCTACGGCGTAAACGCGCTGCACATCGCGCGCACCGATTTTCTCGCCATGCTGTGCCTGGCCGCCGCGTTCATGGCGCTGGCGACGCCGCTCTCCGCCGCGCTGGCCGATCGGTACGGGCGGCGCCCGGTGTTGCTCGGCGCGAGCGCACTGGCGGCGCTGGTGGGTTTCGCCTTGCCGAGTCTCTTGAGCGCCGGCGCCTCGGGCGCGCTCGTGTTCCTTTGCCTCGCGCTCGGCGTCATGGGCCTCACCTTCGCCCCGCTCGGCGCTCTGCTGCCGGAGCTTTTCCCGGCCCGCGTCGGCTACACCGGCGCTTCGAGCGCCTATAACCTGGGCGGAATTCTCGGGGCGTCGCTGGCGCCCTACCTCGCCCAATTGCTGCTCGAGCGCGGCGGCCTCGCCTGGGTCGGCTATTACATCGTCGCGGCGGCCGCGATCAGCTTTCTGAGCCTGCTCACCATCAAGGAGACCGCGCCGGCCGGCGCGCGTCGGTAAGCGCGGCCCCCAAAGATCGCACGGCGTCCCCTTTGTGGAGACGCCGTTAGCATCGGCGATTTGTCTCGCGCGCCGGATCGAACCAATTGTCGTCAAGTTTTAAATGATATTGCGCACTTTGGCGATCCGTACAAAGCTTACTAATCGATCATCCGACCATTCAGGTTATTTATACCTTGGGGATTGCTAGAGTTGACTAATGGTAACTCGGCGCACAGAATCCTCGATCGGCGTCAACGAGAGGAGCGTCGGCATGACGAATTTCTCAGTTTCGGCGGATTGCGGTCACAGCGCCTTGGCGAAACTCGGGACCTGCAGCCGCCGATATTTCGATCTGGAGGCTCTCTTCAGGCGGGTCGAGCGGTTCGACGCGCGACGCAGTCGCGGCCGAACCGGCGCGGTGACGTCGTCCCCGCGGCGCTTGGACGCCGAGCTCCTTGAACACGGACGCGCCTTCGAAGCCGCGTGGGCTTGCGAGCTCACGACCTTGATCGAAATGAAGAAGCTCAAGACTCCCGAGTCGGAAGCGGCCGCGAGAGCGGCGCGGGCGGCCACTGCGGCCGCCGCCGCGAGAATTGAGGCGACCTGCGCGATCACGCTCGACGGTTTGAAGGTCAAGGCGCGGGCGATCCTATGGCGCCGCAACGGCGAACCCCTGGGAACGATCGGCCCCGAGGATCGGAGCCGCGACGACGCACAGCTCGCCAAGCAGGCGCCGCAAGCCGCTTGAGCGTCGGGGCCAGCGCCGCTCGATCCCCTCCGACGCCGACGGCCCAGCCGCGCTGCCCCCCGAAGACGCCCCGCCCTCGTCGCCCGCCCGCCGGCGAATCTTTCGGTTTGGCGCGAGCGCGGTCACCCTTGTCGAACGCCGGCGCCTGTGACTTTCGCGCTAGGACATTTTGTCGCAGTGATGTCGTCGGGACATTAACTATCTTGCCGGCAAACTGTGCCAAGTTCCGGTCGGCGATGGTCGAAGCTCACCGAGTCGAGACGCGGCGCGGGATGGGAGGTCGGTCGATTGCCATTCGCGCCGTCTCCCGGCGACGAGGCGACCGAGCATAGAGATTTGTCGCGAGGCGGGATGGTGACGTTATGGGCGCGCCGCGAGCCGCAAGGCTTCGCGTGACGCGCGTTCGGGGGCCGGCCCAACCCACCGCCTCCCCGAGAGGCCGAGATCGAAGACGTGTATCGCCGCAGATGATTTGCGGGCGTAAGCGCATCAGGCGCACTTTTAGCTGCAATGTGGCAATTGAAGGCGCGCGATGCCGAGGCGATCATTACCGTGTCGATTCCGACGCTGCCCGAGCGGTCTTCCGGATCCAGCGTCCTGCCATTTGTTGGCGAATTGCCGCCACGCGGCGAAGCTGGGTTTCGCAGAATCCAAAGAAAATCGTAATACGACGCCGTCAATATCGAGGCGCCCCTTTGCGCCGAGCGTCGCGAGCGACGAGGAGCGCCGGCGGGGCACGCCTATGAGTCGAAAATGGACAAGCCGGCGGTTCATCGCCATCGCCCGTGACGTCGGCGCGCGCTTGGCGGCCGAAGCGGCGCTGCGGAAGTCCGAGGAGAAATTTGCGGCGATTTTCAGCCTAATTCCCGATCCGATGGCCTTGATCCGCCTCAGCGACGGCGTCGTGCTCGAGATGAGCCGTAGTTTTCCCGACTATTTCGGCTACAGCGCCGACGAGGTGATCGGACGTTCCACCGCGGCCGAGGGGCTCGGCTTGTGGATCCACGGCAAGCAACGACGCAAATGGCGAGAGAAGCTCGAGCGCGACGGCGTGGCGCTCGACTTCGAAGCGCCGGCGCGGCGCAAAGACGGCGCGGTCGTCACCGTGCTGCTGTCGGGCAAACGAGTCGAAATCGACAACGAACCCTGCGTGCTCGTCGACGTCCGCGACATCGACGAACGCGAGACCCTCGCCGGGCGCCAGGAGCGGATCGCCTATCACGACCCGCTGACCGGCCTGCCGAACCGCCTGCTGCTCGGCGACCGCCTGCGTCAGGCAATCGGTCAGAACCAACGGTCCGGCACGCGCATAGCGGTCTGTTCGCTCTGCTTGGACGGCTTCAAGGAAGTCGGCGACCGGTTCGGTCCGGAGGGCGCGGACCAACTGCTGGTCGAGGTGGCCAAGCGGCTGACGGACTGCGTGCGCAGCGGCGACACCGTGGCCCGGCTCGGCGGCGACGAATTCGCCGTCCTGCTGTCGGGCCTGACCCGTGACGACGAGTGCCAGACGGCGCTCGATCGCCTGCTCGAAGCGTTGTCGGCTCCCTATACGCTCGAAGACGATCTGCCGGCCGAGGTCTCCGCGAACGTAGGCGTCACCATATTCCCCAACGATCCGGCCGACCCGGACACCCTGCTGCGCCACGCCGACCACGCGATGTACGCCGCCAAGCAGTCCGGCAAGAACCGCTACCGCTTGTTCGACGCCCGCATCGAGCAGCGCATCGAGGCGCGCCACGGAACCCTCCAGAGGCTCGCCGAGGCGATGAAGTCGGGGCAATTCCGCCTCTATTACCAGCCGCAAGTGGATTGCCGAAAAGGCCGGTGCGTCGGCGCCGAAGCGCTGATCCGCTGGCAGCACCCGACCCTCGGCCTGTTGCCGCCGGCCGAGTTCCTGCCGCTGATCGAGGACACCGATCTTGCGCTCCAGGTCGGCGAGTGGGTGATTTGCGAGGCCTTGTCCCAGATCGCGCATTGGCAGGCGGAGGGCATCGATCTGTGCGTGAGCGTCAACGCGTTCGCCCGCCAATTGCTGCAGCCGGACTTCGCCGGCGCTCTGGCGGCCGACTTGGACCACTGCCCTGAGGCGGGGCGCAACCGCCTGCAAATCGAGATCGTCGAGACTGCGGCGCTCAAAGACCTGGACGTCGTGCGCCAGATGATCGAGGACTGCCGCAAACTCGGCGTAACGTTCTCCCTCGACGACTTCGGCACCGGCTATTCGACGCTTGCCCACATCCGCCATTTGCCGGTATCGGAGATCAAGATCGATCAGTCGTTCGTACGTCAAATGCTGTCGCGATCGGAAGACCTCGCCATCGTCGAAGCCGTGATCCGGCTGGGGCGCGCCTTCGGCCGCTCCCTCGTCGCCGAGGGCGTGGAGACGCCGGCGCATATTAAACGCTTGCTGGCCATGGGCTGCGACGTGATGCAGGGGTACGCCCTGGCGCGGCCGATGCCGGCGAGCGATATCCCGCGTTGGGTTCGCGAGTTCCGACCGGACCCGGCTTGGCTTCGCCATGCCGGCGCCACCGAGGAGTCCTGAACGCCCGAGCGGCGAAAGGAAGACGCCTATGCGTAGTTCAGCTCCGATCCAATGGAACGACGCCATGCTGACTGGCGTCGCCGCGATCGACCGACAACACCGGATCCTTGTCGACTCTCTGACCGAGGCGAGGGTCAAGCTGACCGACGACGCCAGCGATCCGCTGTTCGAGCAGATCACCCGCGATCTGCTCGGCTATGCGATCTATCACTTCGACACCGAGGAGCAGCTGATGCGTCGGCACGGCTACGACGCGAACTCGCCCGAGTCGGCCGCGCTCCACCTTACTCAGCATCGCCACTTTTCCGAGCAGGTCGTCGCCCTTCGCGCCAACGCGCGCATGGGCGAGCCGGGATCGAAGGCCGCCCTGCTGTCGTTTCTCGAAGACTGGCTCGTCAACCACATCATGACGATCGACAAGCGTCTGGCGAAGTACATTCTCGAGAAGCATTGAACGCCGAGGCGGGCGCAGGACTCAATCGTCGCCGTTCGCTCGCGGACGATTCATCGCCATCGCATGAGCCTTCCGGCCGCCGCGTTCGACGGCGGCGGGGGCCTCGACGTGGGCGATCAGGTCGCGCGCGGTTTCGAGGCAGCGCTTCGCCAGCATCCGCGCCCCTTCGGCCAGTTCCGCCGAATCCCGCACGATCTCGACGTTGCGCTCCATGTCTTCGTGCGACCAGCCGCGCGAGTGCGCGACATAGGGGAATTGCGGAAAGGCGAACCCGAGCTCGGCGAAGAAGCCCAACATCTGGCCGGCCACGGACTGAATGTTGTCCTGCCCGCCGACGATGATGAAGCCGGCGACCTTGTTGCGGATGAGCACTTGATTGCGGACGGTGATCGCGTTCTGCACGCAGTTGAGGCGTTCCGCCATCTTGAAATACAGCGACGAAGCGGCGCCCCAGCGGATCGGCGAGGCCACGATGATCGCGTCCGCCCAATGCACCAGCGCCTCGTAGACCTGATCCATCTGATCGCCGGCGTCGAGCTGCGTGATCGAGCACGGCCATGTGCAGGCGCGCGCGCCCTTGGAATAGAAGCCTTCGCAGGCGCGGAACTTCAGTGCGTTCAGACTGATGAGGCGCGTCTCGGCGCCCAGATCGCCCGCCTCGCGCAACGCGTGGCCGAGCAAATGGTCGGAACCCGAAAAGCGCGGGTTGGCGGCGTCCATCGCGGTCGTCGATATGCCGGCGAGCCGCAACGGCCCGGCGGCGCGCACGATCGGCCGCGCCAACGGATGGGGCGCGTGCGGCGCTTTCATGCGCTTGCTGGCGCCGGCGAGATTGACGAGGACGCGCCCGCCTTCCTCTTTGACCGGGAAGCCCGGCACGCAATCCTCTTCGAAACCGGGTTCGCCGGCGCCGGTGCAGCGATGGAACTTCCAATAGTGCCACGGGCAGACGATGTAGTCGCCGTCCAATCGCCCGTCGCCGAGCGGCCCGCCGACATGGTTGCAGACGTTCGAGACCACGCCCACCCGGCCGTTGACGCAGGAGACCGCCAAGTCCTGACCTTGGGCGCGCACCCGTTGCAACGGCGTCGCCGAGAGGTCCTGCAAAGAACCGATGTCGATCCATTTCTCGAGGTCGGCCATCGAGCGCTCCCTTCGCCCCCGCCCCAGCGATTGCCGCGGTCGTCGTCTGGATCGCCGCGCCATATTTTGTTCGCGTTTACCATGCCGTTGTTACAGCCGAAAGCATCGAGGGACCATCGGCCCGCGCCCAGCGCGCCGGATCGAGTCAACGGGAGGCTCACGCAATGACCGCAACCGCATCCTGGCGATCGCTGCGCGGCGTCGAGCCGCGAAGATTGAGCGAGGCCCGCGTGCAGGCGCACTACGCGGTGCAATGGCTGGCCAGACTGGCCCGCGCCGCGCTGGCGCCGCAACGCGACGACAGCCACACCAATCTCGGCTGGGACGACCGGCTCGACGGCTTCACCACGCATGCGCTGCCGAACGGCGCCCGACTCGGTCTGCGCCTGCGCGATCTCACGCTGACGCTGGCGAGCGACGAGCCGGCGCGGCCGGAATGTTCGTTCAAGCTTCTCGATCACAACGACGCCGAGGCGCGCGAATGGCTCAGCCGTTCCTTTCAGGCGAGCGGGTTCGACGCCAAGTCGCTCGATTCGCCGGCGCCCTACGCCCTGCCGGCGCACGGCGTCGCGCGCGGGCTGTACTACGGTCGCCCCGACCTGCCCGACGCGCTGAGCGAGCTCGCCGCCTGGTTCGCCAACGGCCGAACGACGCTCGAGAAGCTTCGCCGCGCGATCCTCGCTGCGGGCCTCGACGCGCCGGGGCCGCGCTGCTGGCCGCATCATTTCGATCTGGCGACGCTGACCTCGTTCCCGCTGCCCGAAAAAGGCGGCACGGATTACGTCGGCGCCGGCCTTTCGCCGGGCGACGCATTCTACGACCAGCCCTATTTCTATCTGTCTATCTATCCCACGCCGAAGCGCTCGGCGCTGCCCAAACTGCCGTCGCTTGGCCGCTGGCGCGTCGAGGAATTCACCGGCGCGATCGTCACCGCCAAGGACATCCTCGCCAGCTCGCGCCCCGAAGCCGAGACCGACGAATTCCTCGCCGCCGCGCTCGAAGCGGCGCTGGCGCTGCGCCGGTGATCGCGTTCGCACTTCGTTAACCAAAATTTCTCTATGATTCCCTTTACATGCGGATGATCGGCGGGAGCGCTCGGCGAGCCTCCCGGTTCCCGGCCGCCCTGCGCGGGAATGATGCCCTTGGGGAATGCACGCCCATGACCGTCGTCGCGACGCAAATGGCCGACGCAAGGCTCGACGAGCGCCGCCGGCGCCGGCGCGTCGGACTGACCCTATCGGGACGCTACCTGCTCGGCGAGCGCGACGAACAGCCCTGTCGCGCGTTCGACGTTTCACCCGGCGGCATCGCCGTCTTGAGCATGGAGAAGGGATTCGTCGGCGAGCGGCTCGTCGCCTACTTCGACCATATCGGCCGAGTCCAAGGGACGATCGTGCGCACCTTCGACAGTTGCTTCGCCGTGACGATGCAGCTTCCCGCGCGCAAGATCGAGCGGCTGACCCGGCCGCTCGGCTGGCTCGTCAACCGCCACGCGCGCGGCGCGCCGGACAATCGCCTGCACGAGCGCGTCAAGCTCGACCACCGGCGAACGACTCTGACGACGATGGACGGGCGCGAGTTTGACGCGCGCCTGATCGACGCCTCGATCGCCGGCGCCGCGCTCCACGTCGACGCCGCGCCGCCGATCGGCGCACGCGTCGTCATCGGCCGCGCCCCTGCTCGCGTCGTGCGCCACTTCCCCGCCGGCCTCGCGGTGAAGTTCGAAGAGCTGCTGCCGCCGGAGATTGTCGAGGCGGTGAGCGAGGCGTAGCGGCTGCGACGAACCGCCCTCAGGGCGCCGCGCCCCATGCGCCGCCGTTCGCCGTCACACGTTGAGGCTGGATGGTGCCCAGGAAAGGACTCGAACCTTCACGGCTTGCACCGCTGGTACCTGAAACCAGTGCGTCTACCAATTCCGCCACCTGGGCACGGCGGGCTTCATAAGGGCGGGCGCGGCAATCTGTCAATGCTCGCCGCGTTCCAGTTCCGCTATTGTGCCGGTTTGAAATTCCAGGGCGGAGTTGGCCTCAGCGATCCGTTTCGCTCAATCTTCGATCTTTCGAAATAGCGGCGGCGGCCCCGAAGCCGGAATTGCGCGGGCCTTACAAAAACGGACGATCGCTTGATGCTGAGGATGTTTGAAAATCGGTAGGGACAAACACGATGTCGGAACCCGCCAATTATTTTGACCAACGCCAAAGTTCAGTCTTGAAATGGCTTCTGGTTGGCTTGACCGTTGTCACTGCGCTCGCGTTTGCAGCAACATTTATGGTCGTTCTCGTCGTTGGCTTTAGTCAATTGCGTACTGAAATTATGAAACATCTCATGGCGATTATGACCGTGGTCGGGATGGGCGTCTGGGCGTTCTTGCTCATTGTCGCTTTCAGGCACGCGGAGGGTCCAATCGAATTCGAAGCCGCGACAATCAAGTTCAAGGGCGGCTCAGGCCCTGTTCTCCTCTGGATAATGACGTTCTTGAGCATCGCCGCCGCCGCCAAGATGTTTTGGTGAATGCAAACTGAGACGCCGCTCCCTCCCCAGGGGAATCGCATTTGAGAAAATGAGGTAGCGGCGCGGGGCGAGATGGATTCTTTATTCGGTTCCGAAATTGGAGGGACCGATGAGCTGGCTGATTACGATATTGCGGGATGTGCCCGAC
>JBEKFO010000112.1:0-10375 GCA_050013275.1 Roseiarcus sp.
ACGCGGGCCACCGTTTCGGCGAGCCGGAGTTCGAAGCCGGTGTTCTCCCTGATGTCCTCGATGGAAACATCGCCATAAACGGCCTGCAATCGCACATGGCCCTCGTCGTCGAAATCGAACAGGCCGAGGTCGGTGACGATCCATTGCGGACCCTTGCCGCGATGCCCCAGCGCCCGCCGATTCCGGCCATCCACCGAGCGATGCCCGAGATTGGTGACGTAATCGCACCGCTCGACGAGCCGGTGGCGACGTCGCCCGTTGGCGTCGGGCGCGGAACGATGGCCGGCCGTCCACAACGTCACGTTCTCGACGTCGCAGGAGAGGTTGCAGCCGCCGCCGCCGCCCGGCAGCTTCATCGCCAGCTTGGTCTTGCCCAAGCGGGTGACGTTGCAGTTGCCCCATTTGTCGATCTGTAGGCCGGAGAGAAACATCCGCCCCATCCGGCCGGCGGCGGCGAGATCGAACAGCTCCTCGATGTCCAGCGAGAACGCAGCGCCGCGGTCCATCACCCAATCGTTGGAGGTCGGGCTGAGAAAGGGCGGATTCGGGTTGACGCCGTAGGTCGCGCCCGCCACCAGAACCAAGTTGGGAGCGTGGGTGCGCTTGGCGACCTGGAGGGCCAGTTGGACCAGCGGCGAGCCATAACCGTGGAAAGCCAGCGTTCCGTCTTCGATGGTGCGGGCGATGGCGCCGATCATCATTTCGCCGAGGGTGCAATCGTGAATCATTGCGCCGATTCCTCTTGGTAAAGGGACATCCAGGACTCGGTTCCCGCCGCCCAGGAAGCGAGCCGGCGAAACGTCTCGTCGCCGCCGACGCGCTCGCAATAGGAAGCGAGGTCGTCGCAGTCGTGGACGAAGGGCTGGAGGTAGTCGGCGGCGAACCGTTCCGCGCCGCCGCGCGCCGCCGCGTAATAACGCGCCGTGTGCGGCCGGTCGTAGGCGTAGAAGGGATAGCAGGCGGTCGGATGGGCCCCCATCGGCGCCTCGGCGACCGCCGCGACATAGAAATAGGGGATCGTCACGCCGCCGAGTTCGATCAGCTTCTCGGTCGGGACGATCTCCTCCACCGAAGCGACGACTAGGCGCGAGGCCTTGGCGAACAGGAGATCGAGAACGGGCGGCCCCTCGATGCGCAGATTGCCTTGGGCGTCGCCGTATTGGGCGTGCAGGATCGCGACATCGGGCGCGAGCGCCGGCACGAGCAGCAGTTCCTCGCCCGTGTAGGGGCAGGTCATGGTCTTGTATTCGGGATGCAGGCCGGGAAAATCGGTGCCGCGCGCCGAGCGCATCGGCATGAAGGGCAGGCCGAGCACGGCGGCGCGCAGCTGCTGGACCACCGTGTAGCAGCAACCGTCGTCGACGCGGACTTCCCCCGCCTCGCAGGCGCGCCGGTAGTTGGGGGCGATGCCGAAATCCTGCTCGAATCCGACGTAGCTCTCGCTGGTGCAGGACACCGCACCACCGCCGCACAGCATGTCGATGTCGATGCCGTGGGCCGAGCCGATGACGCGCAGGTTGCGCGCCTTGCGGCGCAGCAGCGCCCGCAGGATCGCCATCGGCTCGCGCGACGAGAGGCCCCCGCCGACGGCGACCGTGTCGCCGTCCTTGACGAGAGCCGCGACGTCTTCCAGGCGCGTCCGCTTGTCGGCGCGGGTCTGGACGGAGGCGGCGCGGACGCCGCTGTCCGCTTGCGAAGTCAAGCGGTCGCTCATATCGCCGTCATCCCGCCGTCGACCGCAAAGTTCGCGCCGGACACGAATGACGCCTGGTTGCTGAGCAGGAAGATCACCGCCTCGGCGATGTCCTCGGGGACGCCGAAGCGGCCCATCGGATATTTCGCCAGACGCCGGGCGAGCAGCTCCGGATTGGCGTCGCTGCCGAGCAATTGCTGCCCCATGCTGGTCGAGGCGACGGTGCCGGGGCTAACGGCGTTCACGCGCACGCCCTTGCCCGAGTAGTCGGCCGCCATTTGGCGCGTCAGATTTATCACCGCGCCCTTGGCGGCGCAGTAGGCGGCCATAGTGGGAATGCCGACCATTCCGGCGACCGATCCGAAATTGACGACCGCGCCTTTGCGCCGCGCCAGCATGCCCGGCAGCACGGCCTTGGAAGCGAAGAACGTCCCGTTCACGTTGACCGCCATGACGCGCTCCCAGGCGGCCGGGTCGGCTTCGTGAACCGAGCCGAAGTCGGCGATTCCCGCATTGTTGACGAGACCGGTCACGGGTCCGAGAACGCGTTCGGCGCTTTCCAACGCAGCGGCGATGTCGGCCGCCTTGGTGACGTCGGCGCCGAAGCCTCTCGCCCGAGCGCCGTCGGGGCTCAGCGTCGCCGCCGATCGTTCCGCCAATGCGCGGTCGAGATCGATCAGCGCAACCTTCGCGCCCTCGCGTAGCGCCGCGGTCGCCACCGCGAGCCCGATGCCGGCGCCGCCGCCGGTGATCGCGATGACTTCATTCTTCAAACGATCGGACATTTTCTTTTTTCCTCCCTGAGATGTTTTGCGGTTTCGTTTTCTCGAGTCGTCGCGCGCGCTCTCACAGCGCGAGATAGCCTCCGTCCATCGGCAGCGCCGCGCCGTTGAAATAGGCGGCCGCGTCGCTCGACAGGAATTTCACCGCCGCGACGACATCGGCGATCGCGCCGAACTCATGGCTCGGGATGCGCGTCAGCACTTCCTCGCGCAGAGTGGGATCGTTTAAACGCCATTGCGTCAGTGGGGTCTCGATCATGCCGGGGCACAGCGCGACCGCGCGCACGCCTTGGCGCGCATAGTCGACCGCGATGGCGCGCGTCAGCTGAATCAGCGCGCCCTTGGTCACGGAATAGGCGGCCCGCCCGGGAAAGGCGACGAGGCCGGCGACCGAAGCGATGTTGACGATCACGCCCCGTCCGCGCGCGACCATCGACGGCAGCACGCGGCGGCACAAAAGAAAGGGGCCGCGAATATTGGTCGCCGTCACGCGATCGAAATCGGCGACCGACGTTTCATGCGTCGTGGTCGCCTTGGGACCGCCGGTCGTTCCCGCGTTGTTGATCAGAACGTCGACGGCGCCGAGCCGCGCCTCCGTTTCCGACACGCACGCCTCGACATCCGCGGCGTCGCCGACGTCGCCGGCGATCGTGACGAGCGCGCCGTCGTCCAACTCAGCCCGCAGCCTGTCGAGGCCGGCGCCGTCATAGTCGAAGGCGGCCACGCGGTCGCCCGCCTGGACAAATTGCAGGGCGAGGCCGCGGCCGATGCCCGACGCCGCGCCGGTGACGAGGACGACGCGGCTCATAGATCACGCAAATGTTTGTGCCCGGCGCGCAGGCGCGCGAGCTGAATGAAATGGGTGGGATTGAGGAACAACTCGTCCATGTCGCCGAGCGCGTCGATCGTCAGGCCCTGCTTGACCAGAACATTGAGGTACTGGAACCCGTCCTTCGCGCCGTACCCGACGTGATGCGCCCCCACGATGCGACGCGTTTCGCCATCGATCAAAAGTTTCTGGAAGCCAGACTTGTGCGGAACCTCCATCGCGTAAAGCATGGTGCGATCCGACGCCGGCAAGCCAATATTCAAGCCGTTCGGGTTGTTCGGCGGCATCTTGATGACGATGACGTCGTTGTATTTGGCGCGCGCCTCCTCTTCGCCGAGTCCGAGCCAGCTCACCTCGTAGTGCGTGTGCAGGAAGTCGGGGAAGTCTCGCGGCTCGTAGTGGATGTCCTCGCCCATCGCGTTGCGCGCGGCGTAGGTGCCGCTTTTGCGCGCCTTGAACATCTCGAACGGCCCGCCGATCAAATCGCCGACGGCGTAGACATTGGGAACCGAAGTTTCCAGACGGGAGTTGACGACGATCTCATTGCGCTCGCCGATCTTCACGCCCAGCGCCTTGGCCGGCATTTCGGAGTTGGGAATCTCGCCGAGGGCCATGAAGACGAAATCCGTCTCGATACGCTCCTCGCCGTTCGGCGTGCTGACGATGACCCCAGCGACCCGACCTTCGCCGTCGTCCTCGATGCGAGTGACCTGCGAACCGTCCCAGATCTCGACGCCCTGCTCCACCATGCGATCGCGCACGTAGCCGCGAGTCTCGAGGTCGGGGAGCATCTTCAGAGGATGGGTGCGCGCCACCATGATGGTGCGTCGGCCAGTGGCGCTGAAGAACGAACCGTATTCGACCGCCGTCTTGCCGCCGCCGATAACGACGACCGTCTTCGACGGCTCGTAGTCGAGGGTCTCGACGATGCTCTCGTAGGTGTAGACGCCTTTGAGATTCTTGCCGGGAATGTCGAGGGTCTGCGATCGGGCGCCGAGGCCGAGAATCAGGTTCTTGGCGCGGAATTGCCGGCCGGCCACCTCGACCGTGTGACGATCGATAATCCGACCCTGAGCGTTCAGCACGTATTCGAGATCGAGCTGTTCCTTGCTCTGGTAATTCATGATGGCGTGCGGCCCGATCCGTCCGCGCCGGAACAGATCGACCACGTCTTTGATGGACGTCACGACACCGTCCAAGTCCTGGAACCACAGCTTGCCGGAGAAGGTGCGCTGAAGCATCAACTCGGCCGCGCATTCGGAAAAGACATGGTGCGGGACGCAGGCGTTGTGCGGGCACGATCCGCCGAGGAAGGGCCAGCGTTCGACGATCAACTGCCGTCCGCCCATCGCGCGCAGATAGGCCGAGCCGAACCTTCCGGCGGCGCCGCCGCCTAGAAAAATGGCGTCATATTCGCGACTGTCGTTCTCGGCGATGTTGAAAACCGCCGGACCTTGGCCTTCTTTTTCGAGAAGGGTTTCAATGCGTTGACCCCACTCCTCGACATTCCAGGTCTCGTTCCGCACGTCCATGATATTCGAGTGCTTGTTCATAGTAATGCGCTCCATGACCTGGCGAATTGATTCTTCGTCGCGCGTCCCTTGGCTTCTCGTCGCGCGTCCTTTGGCTTCGCTAGACCCGCTCCGCCCTGCGCTCATTCGTCTGGCGGCTGTCGCCGCCGCAGCAGAGGCATCCGCCACCCGAACCGTGCTCCCAGGGATGCGGCTCAGGTTGCGAACCGGACGCCGGCGCCGCGCGGCGGCCGCCGCAATGGGAGCACGCCCATTCGCGCGGCGGCGTGGTGTGGGCCATGACCATCCCCTTGAAGCGGTGGTCGCAGTCCGGACAGTGCAGGCTGTAGACGGGCACGACTCCTCCTTCGCTATCCGGGAGGAACGGAATCCTCCCGGATAACCTTGCATTGCGTGGAACGCGCTGATCAGGCGGCCTTGCTCTTGGCGAGCTCGTTGCGAATGATCTGCACGCCCTCGACCATGGCGTGGAGTTTGTCCTTGGCGATGTAGCGCTGCAGCAGGATGAGCCCGCAGTCGGTCGTGACCCCGAGCCGTTCAGCCGGAACGACCCGCAACAGTTTGCGAATGCGGCTGGCGACCTGCTCGGCGGTTTCCGTGATGGTGCTCTTCACGTCGATCACGCCGGCCCAGAAGTCTACGTTGGCCGGCAGCGCGAACTCTTTGAACGTGTCGAGACCGGAGAGATCGTCGTCGCGCCGCCCGCAGCTCTCCAAATTCAGCACGTCGATGTGGGCCCCGTAAGACTTCGGCACGACCGAGCGGGTCGCCGAAGGCGCGGACGCGTCGGACTTGCGCTTGGTGAGGTCGAAGATCTCGCCCGCCTTGGCGGTCTCGTCGGGATAATAGGCCGGCGTGCCGCCCCAGTTTCCCCAACACACGTGCACGATGATCTTGGCGTTCTTGACCCCTTCGACGGCGACGTTGAACGCTTCGATCGCCCAGTCCTCGTAAAAATAGGGCCAGGTGAATTCATCGAGCTGAATGAAATCGATGCCCAGAGCGTCGACTTCGAGGATGTCCTGGTTCATCGCCTTGGCGATCGCCAGGGCGCGGTCGCGGCTGTTGGCGTAGTGCTGATCGTTGGTGCATTGGGCGAGGACCTGGACGCCGGTGTACTGAACTTTCGTCGGTTTGCTGGTGGCGCGGCGCAGCGCCTTGGCCTGCTCGACCATGATCGCGCCGTGACGCTTGATCTCATGCTCGATTGTCCCGGCGTGCAGACGGCTGTAGATGGGAAAACCGAGGTGACCGCCCTTCAGGTCATAGCCGAGCCGGCGCAGGTAATAGTAGAGCGCGGCGTCAGCGTAATTGTCGCCGTGGACCCGGCCGTCGGAAATGATGTCGAGCCCCGCGTTCTCCTGATCCAACGCGATGGCGCCGATGACGTCCTCGAGAGCCTCGCGATTCATCGAATCCGGCGGCTCCTGATTGCCGGTGAAATGGCGCCCCCAAGATGCGTCCCACCACCGCGGGTTGGGATAGTTTCCGACCATGCTTGTCGGAATCAGAATCTCTTTCCCTCTGATTTTCACGCTTTCCTCCCTGATTGCCGGCTCTGCGCCGGAATTCTGCGGCCTTTTGACACAGCCTATCTTGACTTACTCATACCTTATCTTAGTTATCCATAGTGTGTCAAACTGAATCTTCTGGCCACCGAAATGGAATGTGGCTATTACCCAGAGCGGGGAAATGCGCGCAGGACTCGCGCAGGCGAAACACTGATGTCGTGTAATTCTACGTAAGAGCTGGATTGATGGGCGACTACGAGGGTATGCTGAGTCTGGAGGACGCGGCGCGGTATTTGAGCGTCAGCAAGACGTCGCTGCGCCGCTGGACCAAGGACGGACAGCTCCATTGCCACCGCATTGGGGCGCGCGCCGAGCGCCGCTTCGACAAGAAGATGCTCGACGAGTTTCTGCTTCGCCGCAGCGCCGGTCCGGCGCTGGCGGGGTTAGGAACCCCGCTGGTCGACGCTATGTGGCAGGCGGCGCAAGAGGGTCGCCCCAAACACGTCTGCCTTTATTTTCGCAATCCGATCGAACAGTGGGAGGCGTTCCGCCAATATTTCCTCGACCACTATCGAGCCGGCCTGCCGACCACCTATCTCCACCACGCCTCGAGTCGCGATCAGCTCATCGAGCGCGTCCGCGACGAAGGAATCGACGCGCAGGATGCGATCAATCGCGGCTTGCTGCGCATCGTTTCAGCGCGCGATTCCTATCTGCGGCAAGGAGTCTTTTCCGCCGATTTCATGATCTCGTTCATGCGGCTGGTCATGGTCCGCCTCGCCGCCGACGGCTTCCGCAAACATCTGGTGACGGGCGAGATGGACTGGTTCTTCTCCGGCACGCCCGGCGTCGAAGAAATTCACACGTACGAACGTCGTCTGAACAAACTGTTCGACGAATATCCCGACGTCACCATCGTCTGCCAATACGACATCACGAAATTCGACGGCGAAGGGGTCCTGCAAGCCTGCGCTTCGCATCCGATCGTCCATCTCGACGAGCAGCTGCGGCAGGGCTTTTTCACGCCAGCGAAGAGTTCGCTGCTGGTCGAATGATCGGCCTTCCCTAGGCGAACCAAATGCCTTGCTCGAATCGCCGACGAGGCGCCGTTACGCCGACGCGCCGGGTCGGCGTATGCGGTTAGCCGCAGGCGCGACGCCATATCCAGCCGCGCGCTTCCAGGCGCCTACAAGGAGCTTGCCGTCCCGACCGGGAGCATCTGTGTAAGCAGAAATGGCCCCGATGGACCGTTCCAAGCGTCTCAATTTTACGAGAAAATCTGGAGCGGCGAACAACGCGCCGCTTACCGCTCAACCCGGCTCATGTCGCCGTCACGCCACAGCCTCGAGTCTCTGGGAACCGGATAGGTCAGGTGCCGCTGCAAAAGCCGTTCGGCGTAAAGCGCACGATAATTCTCATTGGACATCGAATCGGTCGCTTCGTAATCGAGGCCAATGCCGATTTCATGATAGGCGTCGAGGTTGCTCAGATCCGGTCGCGGCAGATTCCCTTCGCTGTGATCGCGCAACATCCGAACGAACGCGGCCTCGAGTTCACGAACGAGTCGCGTCGTGTCGAACAGCAGGCATGAATCTCGGGACTCTCGCAACCGGGTCTTCAGCGCGAGCAGGCTGTTTCGATTGTTCCCATAGCCGACGGCCTTCGACGCGTATTCCGCATCGGTCGCACAGACCAACTCGCCGACGCCGGCCGCTTGGAGCAAACTCGAGCACACGCGCGACGCGAAGCTCCTGCCCTGCAACGTCAGCACCGGAACGCCCATCCAAAGCGAGTCGGCGGCGGTCGTATGCGCGCCGTAGGGAAAGCTGTCGAGAAACAGGTCGGCCAGCGGGTACCGCGCGAGATGATCGGGGTTGGCGATCTTCTCCGCGAATAGAATGCGTTCGCGCCCGACTCCGGCGTTCTCGGCGTAAGATCGCAGTCGATCGTTGGTGTCTTCGGTCGCTCCCAGCAACCAGAGGACGCTGTTCGGCGTGTTCTTGAGGATGGCCATCCACAAGGCGAATATGCGCGCCGTAAGTTTTTGAGTCCCGTTGAAGCTGCAATAGACGATCGCGTCTTCCGGCAGCCCCATCTCCTTTCGCGAAGGAGCGCGTGGCGAGACGATCCGTTTGCGATCGTTGGGTTGGTAGCAAGGCAAGCGGACGATCTTTTCGGAATAGAAGAGTTCGCTGTCCTCGGGGATGATGATCGGATCGGCGATCAAGTAATGATGGTACGGCGTCCCCATCGTCCCGGGATAACCGAACCAATTGACGATGATCGGCGCCGGACGCAGAGAGAAGACCCGAGTGCGCGCCGACTTTGTGTAACCGTTGAGGTCGACCAAAATATCGATCTTGTCGGCAGCGATCAGGGCGGCCGCTTGCTCGTCGGTCATTCCGTTGATGTCGACCCATTTGTCGACAGCCGCCTGAATGCGTTTCTTGGTTCCGTCGACCCGCTCGATGCCGCAATAATAGGCGAAGATCTCGAATTGCGAACGGTCGTGCAATTCCATCACTTCGGTCATTGCGAACCCGACGGCGTGCTCGCGGAAATCGGACGAAACATAGCCGATCCGCGCCTTGCCGCCCGATCTTGCCGCCCGGCCTTCCATCGCGCGTCTCGCCTGATCGATCGACGGAACGCCGATCACCGTTTTGCCGTATCGATACGCGGTGGCCAGTTGGAATACCGGATCATCGGTCAGATTTGATAGGGAAAGCGAAGAAATACCTGAAAGGAGTTTGTCCTTGCTTATGTATTCGCTCGCGACGATCGCCGGCCACTTGCACTGCCGCTGCCTCAAGGAGATCCAATGCAGAACGGCTTCCGTCGACGAAGGGCTTATGTCGATGACTTGCTTGAGCGCGTCTTCCGCCGCCGCGTCTTGTTGCAAGCTCTCCAGGACCCTGCCGGCCTGCGTCAACAGCGTCGTCTTGTGCTTGACGCTTTCGCCGTTGACGGCCGCCAATTTGGCGGCGGCGTTCAGCCATTCGGCGACGGCGGGACCGGCCAGTCCGACGTCCTCGAGCGCCCGGCCCAAATTGACGCTCGGCGGCATGAAATCGGGTTTCAGGCGTATGCTGTCTCGAAATGCGTTTACGGCGCCAAGGCGGTCGCCGAGATCCGAAAGGGCGACGCCGTAATTGAAGCACACCGCGTACAGGAGTTCATGACTTGCGTTGAGCGCGATCCAAGCTTTGTACAGATCCGCAACGGCGTTCGTTTCGCCTTCCGTCTTGAGCCGTTCCGCCCAACCGAAAAGGTCCCCGATCGGGAGTTGGTGGAGAGCTATCCCTTCTTTCGACGCCGAGTTGGGGAAAAATACGCCATTGGAATCGATCGATGCCGGTTTCATTAGCCCGCCAAGTCGCGCCGGTAAGGAGACGAGAGCCCCTCACGCGACAGCGCCGCAAGGCGGCGCTGGGCGCGTGGCGCGCTCGACGAACGCATTGTGAAACGACGCGCCGGTCGCGATGTCAACCGATCAAGGCGGCCAACGCGTCGGCTTGAGTCGATGTCATCGCGGCAATTTGTCCCGCGGTGAACGCGTTGCCTTGAGTCGTGTTCAACGCGCCGATGTCGGTCGTGCTGATGCCTTGAATCGCGGCGGTGCTGAGAGCCGGAATTCCAGTCGTGCTGGTTAGCGCGGCGAATTTCGTGCTCGACAGCGCGGCGAGTTGTGCGCTGGTCAACGCCGCGGCCTGGACGTTCGTCAACGCGCTCAATTCGGTCGTGGTCAGACCGGTGATCGCCGTCGAAGAGATCGCGCCGATTTCCGCCGCGGTCAGCGTACTGGCTTGAGTGGTCGTGAGCGCGCTGACCGTGGTCGAGGTGAGGCCGCCGGCTTGGGTGGTCGTGAGGTTGGCGGCGTTGAGGGCGTCGAGCGTCGTCTGGGTTACGCCGTTGAGCTGGGTCGTCGTCAGGCCGTGGACCTGCGTCGAAGTCAGCGCGGTGAGCTGCGCGGCCGAGAAGTTGCCGACCGCGGTGGTGTTGAGGCCGCCGATTTGCGTCGACGTCAG
>JBEKFO010000113.1:0-10345 GCA_050013275.1 Roseiarcus sp.
GTCGCGGCCCGGTCTGGTGTCCTGCAACTGGAACTACGAGTCCTACTTCCGCGCCTGTCCGACGCCGCAACTGCCGCCCAAGCCTCCTGCGGCGCCGGCCAAGGGCAAGACCAAGGGCTAGCGGCTCCACCGGCGCCGGGCGAGCCCGGGAACGAGTTCACGGGCCTCGGCTCGGCCGACCATCGCAAGCGGCGACGGGCGGCGTCGGCTTGTCGCCGGCGGTCGCAATGCGCCCCCAATTGGCAATCTCGGATCAAGCGAATGGCGAACGACTACGCATTGCGGCGCTTCTATGTTGTGATGATGAGCGCCGGGCTCGCGCTATGGGGGAGCGGCGCCATGGCCCAATCGGCGCCAAAGCCCGGCGAGGAACTGCGCCCCCTCTACGCGCTCGGCACAGACATCGCGGAAGGCAGGGTGCTCGCCGATTCGTCGTGCGCGAAATGCCACGGCGCCGACGGCGTCAGCTTGACCAAAGACGTGCCGAGCCTTGCGGGTCAGCGTCCCTCTTACGTCTATCTGCGGCTGAAGGCCTATCAGTTCGCCGATGGCGGCGCCGTCGAGAGCGGTCATGAGGTGAAGTTTCTGAGCGACGAGGCGATCGCCAAATTGGCCGCCTATTACGCCAGTCTCGATCCCGCTCTGCCGCCGACGTCGCCGGCGCCGACATACGTCGATCCGGTCGCCGCCGGCAAGGCCGCGTCGACGCCGTGCGCGAAGTGCCATGGGGACAACGGCGTCAGTCACAAGGCGGGTGTGCCGAGCCTGATCGGCCAGACGCCGAAATACCTCGTGGAGTCGATGAAGTCTTACCAGAGCGAGGACCGGCCGATCGACGAGAAGAACCAAGATATGAAGACGGCGCTGTCGACGCTGACCGAACGGGATCTCAATCGTATCGCCCTCTACTACTCGTTGCAGAAGGACAACCTCACCCGCGCGCAAACGCCCAACGACGGCGGCGCCCCGGTCGCCAAGGACGTCCTCGCGCCCTGCGCCAAGTGTCATGGGGAAGCGGGGATCGCCACCAGCGCGGTCACGCCGAACCTGGCGGGCCAGGACGCGACCTACATGCTCAGCGCGCTTCACGCTTACAAGGATGGAAGCCGCGACGACGACACGATGTCGCCGAAGGTGAAGAAGCTCGACGACGTCGCAATGAAGAACTTCGCCGCCTATTTCGCCGGGCTGCAACCGAAGGCGGCCGACGTGCCCAAGCCGTTGAGCCCCGACGAGTGGGCCGACAAATGCGACCGATGCCACGGCGTCAACGGCAACAGCGCGCGCCCGGAAGTGCCCGCTTTGGCGGCGCAGCGCATGGACTACCTCGAATCCGTCCTTCGCGAATATCAGTCCGGCGCCCGCAAGAGCCCTGAAATGGCGGCGATGTCGAGCATCCTGACCGAAGACGACGTCGCCGGGCTCGCCGCGCATTACGCCTACCAGAAGGCGCGTGCGGTCGTCTTCGTCACCGTGCCGAGCAGATGAAGGGAATCGACGACCGAGGGGTCCGCCCCACAATCTGCTGATTTATACGCAATCGATGGATCAGATCATGAAATTCGAACAGCCGCCCCACAGACTCTATTATCACTATTCGGAGCTGCCCTACAGCACCCGCGTTCTGTTTACGTGCATGCTGCTGATCCTTGGTTTGGGCTACCTCTTCGCCTTGCTGAACGTTTACTTCACCTATGCCGGGCGAGCGGGAGGCAATCCCATGATGCTCTCGTATGAGGACATCGTGGTCGCGTACTCCGGCAGCGGCAAGGGTTCGGTCGTGGAGAGCGCGCTCAGCGGACCGATGTCGTCCATGCTTCCTCCCGACGAGAGAACGACTTTGCTGTCATGGGTCCGCGCCGGCGCGGCGCAATCGGCTTACGACGCGTCGATCAAGCCGATCCTCGACAAGAGGTGCCTGACTTGTCACGACGGTCGCAACCCGCATCTGCCAAATCTATCCAGTTTCGAAAACGTCAAGAAGGTCACAGCCCTGGACACGGGGGCGCCGATCGCGACGCTGGTGCGGGTCTCCCACATTCATTTGTTCGGGTTGACGTTCATCTTCTTCATCGTCGGGCTCGCGTTCACGCATGCCTACGTGCGTCCCATCTGGCTGAAGAACGCCGTCATCGCGACGCCGTTCGCGGCGATCGTCCTCGACGTCAGCTCCTGGTACTTCATCAAGCTCTTTCATCCGTTTGCATGGTTGGAGATTGGCGCCGGCATGCTGATGGCCGCGTGCTTCGCATTCATGTGGCTCACCACGATCTATCAGATGTGGTTCTCGAAGCCGCCTGAGGCGATTCTCGAGCGCATGGGCGGTGACATTCCGTTTGCCGGATGAGCGATGAATCGCCGCGAAATGACGCGTCGCTCGGGCGGCGCCGACGGTCCCGGGTCGGCTCGCGCAACGACGGCGATCGGGATCGTTCGCTGCGAAAGAAAGACGTTTCGAATCGTCTGCGTGCGGCGCCTTTCGGACGCGCCGTTCGTGGAGATCCCCGGCTCTCAGCGGGGAACGCTGGTCCCAGCGGGTCAGCGCAGCCGTGAGAGTCGGAGGTGTTGCGCTTCGTGATCCAGCACCGAGCGGCAGCGCCGCGCTGCAGGCGCGAATCGCAATGAGGACGATCTGATGCGGACGCAGATCGAGTAACGAAGAGGAGAACTTGGACATGACAAAGGTGCGACTTTATTCGGCGGAGCTGTCCCGCCGCAATCTGCTGCAGGGCGTCGCGTGCGCCGCCGCCGGCGTCGCGGTAATCGCGACCACGAACAGCGCGCTGGCTAAGAAGCCGAAGAAAACGCAGGCCGACGTCGCCTACCAGGACAACCCGCACGGCGACGAGCGTTGCGACAATTGCGATCCGTTCATCCCGCCGAACGGATGCAAGACGGTGGAGGGCACTGTCAGCGCTTCGGGTTGGTGCAAGATATACTCAGCGAAAAGCTGAGATCTGACGACGCGGGCGACGGCGGCCTCGCTGAGGCGGCCGGACCAACGAACCAGAGTGTTGGTCAGTCGCCCGCGCTTCGGAGCGAAGTGGACGAGGCTGCCGCGCGGCGGTCGTGCGGCTTGACGCCGCGCTCTTTCGCGCCGGGGGCCTTCGCCCCCGGACGTGCCGCATTTTGCGATCGCGCATGTTTTTCGAGCCGGCGGGCGGCGTTTTCCGGCCCGTCCGGGCCGCCGGCGCCCGGCGCGGCGACTTCACGCCAAGCCTGGAAAGAAATCGACTTTGATGCGCGAACGGGCGACGCCCATTTCTTTCAGCACGCGTTGAAACAGCGACACCATCGCCCAGGGACCCGAGATGTAAAACGTGCGGTCCCTGAAATCCGGAATTTCGCGCCGGATCAGCGCGGCGTCGATAAAGCCGTTGTGAATGCGGGGGCCAGGCGCCGCGCTGTCGGCGACCGCGTACACCGTCCGCAACCCCAACTCCTTCTCCGCCTGCTCGAACAGGTCCGCGTAGGCGATCTCATCGGCCTTGTTTGCGCCGTAGATGAGAACCGCGGAACGCTTGTCCTGACGGCCGAGCAAGTCCTGCACCATGCTTCGAAACGGCGTCACGCCAATTCCACCGGCGATGAAGGCGAGCTTCTCGGCGGGATTGGCGGGCAGCGTGAACGCCCCGGCGAGCTGCGATCCGTAAATCACGTCGCCCGGCTTCATCGCGGCGAGCGCTTGCTTGAAGGCGCTCGATCTCGAATAGAACTTGACGCCGAGACGGACGTCCTCGTCGCCTGGGGCCGAAGCGATCGTGAACGGACGCCGGTTGCCGCGATCGTCGGGTTTGCGCACGTCCAGGGTCCAGTCCAGATACTGTCCGGGCTGGAAGGCGATCTTGCGATCGGGCTTCAACACGAATTCGTAGCAGTCGGCGGCGATCCGCTCGATCCTCAGCAGCGTGAACTTGAACCGGCCCTCGGGGCTGACCGCGTAGGCGAACGCGTTGCCGACGAGAAAGGCGATTTCCGGCGTCAAATAGAAACCGCCGAAATGGACGTTCGGAGAGGATAGCGCGCCGACAATCGCGCCAAAGATCACACGCGGTCCTCTTGCCTGCGGCGCGGTCGACGGCTCGGTCAGCATGGCGAATCCGGCGAACAGCAACGGCGAAAAAAGCAGGGATTGCGTCAGCGCCTGGCCAGCCGTCGCCAACGGCGTCATCGCCAGCGTCGCAACCAGATTGGCCAAGACATAGACGCCGATCATTTCGAACCGCTGCATTTTGCGGACGATGAGCAAGCCGCCCAGCAGGACGATCGGCGCCAGCTTCGGATTGCCGGCGGCCCACCAAGTCGCGGGCTGATCCAACAGCAGCGCCGAGGCGGCGACGCCGATGGCGACCGGGTTGAAGACATGCTTGCGCCGCACCGCCAACAGGAATTTTGAAGCGACTGCGACAACGGACGCCAGGACCAGCGCCGCGACGCCCGTCCCATCGGCCGCAGCCGGCGGCATGATCAGCGTCAGAATCAGCGCGGTGATGGCGACTGATTCTCGATTGACCGGCACGCGAAAGAGCCAGGCAAAAGCGCGGTTCGTCGCCCAACAGACCGCTGTGATCAGAGCGAACGAGACAGCGAGCGCGGTCGGATCGCTCGCAGCGGGCTTGAGAAGTCCGAATCCGAAGGCGACCAGGAGCAGGGCCGCGAGATAGTAAAGCGTCAATCTGTACATGGTGATGCGATTGAGCGCCGAATCGATGAAATTGCTCATGACGTCACGTAGCTGTCAAAACCGCTGGTCTTCGTGGCGACGCCGGCGGCGTCGATGGCGTAGCCTTCAAGCTCGGACCGCTTCTCGAGAAAATGAATCCCCGCGCGACCCATCGCGAAAGCGGCGGTCGCGAAGCGGTCGGCTTCGAGTACGTCGCCGCCCACCACGGTCAGGCTGACGATGTCCTCGAGCCGCTGGCCAAGGCGGTGAGGATCGTAAATGTGCTGGCCGCGCACGTATGAGCCGGACGTTGCGACTCCGCGTCCCCGCGGCCTTATGGCTTTGACGATTTCGCGCGGGTTGAAGGGGTTGCGGACGCCGACCTTCCAGTCTTCACCGGCGGCGTTGACGCCGCCGGCCTGGATGTCCCCGCCGGCATCGACGTAGAAGTTCTGGACGCCAGCGGAGCGAATGAGATTGGCGGCATTGCGAATGGCCCAGCCCTTGACGACGCCCGATGGATCGAGCGATCCGTCCGGGCGGCGAATTTCGAAATATCCGCGCGTCTCGCTTTTCGTCCGGGCGGCGATCTCCAGGACTTCCTGCATCGGCGCGCTGGCGTCCGCGAGGCGCAGGCCTCCCCGATTCAGCGCGCTGATTTCGCTCTCCGGCTTGAACACGCTGAAGCGCGCTTCGGTGGCCGCGAAATAAGTGAAGACCTCGTCGATGAGGCGAGCCGAACAGGCGTCGACGATTTCGACCGCAATGGGCATGCCCATCAGGATTCGCGTGTCGCGCGACATCGTCTCTAACCCGCCTGTTCCAACGCCGAATCCAGCGAGCGCATATAGGCTTCGCTCGTCAGCGTCGCGCCCGAAACGATATCCACCTGCGTGCTCTGCGCGGCGATCACTTCGCTTTGCAGCTCCGGCAACGCCTCGTTGTTGATCCTTTGGCTGGCGCGTCGGTCGGCGGGGTATTGCAGCACGTCGACCGAGACGATGCGGCCGCCGCTGATCTTGGCCTGAACCTGCAACGGCCCATAATACGCGTCGACGGTTTGCCCGACATAGGCGCCGTCGCGAAGGTGTCCGGCGTTGGCGGCGACGGCGTTCGGCGCGGCGGGAACCGGCGCCGGTTGCGGGCTCTGCTTCACCGGGCTCGAGAACCAGGACCAGTTGGCGGCCTCGGCCGGCGCCGAGACTGCGCCGCCGAATAGGGCGGCGGCGGAAATCACTATTGCGGGAAAGCGGAGCGAGGACGTCATAATGCACCTCTCGACATCTGGCGGAATTGCTAAAGTGGCCCGATCGCTACCCCGCCGACCTGACGGCAGCCTGACAGTCGGGGAGTTTTTTTGTAAGGTTCGCGTCAGGACGATCGCTTAGGACTCTTCGCGCCACGAGGTGTTTGATGCGCGTGCTGCTTGTCGAGGACGACTACGTGCTGGGCGAGGCCGTGCGCGACCATATCGCTGCGCTCGGCCACGGCGTCGACTGGATGAAGCGATTGGACGACGCGCGGGAAGCTCTGGCGACCGTCGACTATGAACTCGTGCTGCTTGATCTCAACTTGCCCGACGGCCGCGGGCTCGATCTGTTGCGAGAATTGCGCCGTCGGGGCGCCGACGCGCCCGTGATCATCCTGACCGCCCAGGATCAGATCGCCGCCAGGATCGAGGGACTCAACTCCGGCGCGGACGACTACCTCGTAAAACCCTTCGACCTGAGCGAATTGGCGGCGCGCATCGCCGCCGTCGCGCGCCGCTACGGCGGTCGTTCCAACCCGCTGCTGCGGCGAGGCGAGCTCGAGATCGACCTTGCGCGGCGCATCGTCACCGTCGCGGGCAAACCCGTCGATCTGACCGCGCGCGAATGGGCTGTGCTGGAACGGCTGATCCGCCATCCCAACGCCCTCATCGCCAAGACGGACATCGAAGACTCTCTTTATGAGTTCGGCGCCGAGATCGAGAGCAACGCGGTCGAGGTTTACATCAGTCGCCTGCGCAAGAAACTCGGGCGCGACTCCATCAAGACCGTGCGCGGCGCCGGCTACGTGGTCGGCGCATAGAGATGCTTCGCCCCATGCGACCGTTTCCATCCATCACCGCGCGACTGATCGTCAGCCTCGTTTTCGGGACGACGTTGCTTTGGCTCGGCGCCGCCGCCTATTCCAGTTACGTCTCCTATCATGAACTCAACGAGACGTTCGACGGCGCGCTGCAAGAGGCGGCGCGGCGTCTGCTGCCGCTCGCGGCCGACGACGCCTTGGGACGCGACCATGCCGATCCGCGCGCAATCCGTCACTTTCACGAAGGGCGCAAAGAATATCTGAGCTACCAGTTGCGCAACGCGGCCGGCGACATTCTGCTGCGCGCCCATGACGCCCCGTCCGCGCCTTACGATCAGGTCGCGACTTCGGGTTTCAGCACGGTTGGAAGCTATCGGCTCTTCACCGATACGGACAGCGCGACAGGCCTGACGATCACCGTCGCCGAGACCACAAAAGGGCGATGGGAAGCCGTGTTTGGCGGCGCTCGCGCGATGCTATGGCCGCTTATCGGCCTGATCCCTTTGAACGTCCTGGCGATCTGGCTCGCCGTGCGCGGCGCGATGAAGCCGGTCAAGCGGCTGAGCGGCGACATCGCTTCACGCAGCAGCCATAACCTCGCCCCGCTGGACATCTCCGACCAACCAGGAGAACTGCGGCCGATCGCCGAGGCCGTCGCCAAACTGGTCGAACGACTGCGTGCGGCGCTCGACGCCGAGCGCGCCTTCGCCGCCAACAGCGCGCACGAATTGCGTACGCCGATCGCCGGCGCGCTCGCCCAGACGCAACGCATGATCGCCGAACTCGACGAGCCCAAGGATCGTCGCCGCGCGCGTGAAGTCGAGACCACGCTGAAAAGACTCGCGGCCCTTGCGGAAAAGCTAATGCAGCTCTCCCGCGCCGACGCCGGGATAGGGCTAGCCGACCAACGGGTCGATCTCATGCCTGTTCTGGATCTCGTCGTCGACGAGTGCGCCAAACGGCTCGATGACCCCGAGCGCATTCGCTATTTGAAGCCTGACGGCGTCGCGCTGGTCGCGGACATGGACATGGACGCCTTCGCGATGGCGGCGCGCAACCTCATCGACAATGCGCTCAAGCACGGCGCGGCCGATGGTGCGGTGGAAGTGAAAGTCGAGGCCAATGGCGTCGTTCGCGTCGTCAATGACGGACCGGCCATTCCCCACGAAACGTTGGCGAGGCTGAAGCAGCGTTTCGCCCGGGGCGACACGCGTCATGCCGGTTCGGGGCTTGGGCTTGCGATCGTCGAGACCGTCATGGCGCAGACCGGTGGAAAGTGCGAGCTATTCTCCCCGGCGCCGGGACGCGTCGACGGCTTCGAGGCGCGGTTGACTTTGAGCGCGTCCGCGTGACCTCTCGAGCCGAGTCGCGCGTCAAATAGCAACTGTCGCTCCAGCGACGAAGCGACGAACCTGCGCTGTTGACACCTCGCAATCGGCTTGAGCAGATACAGCCGCGTGCAACGCGCCGACCGATCGCGATCGCGTGGAGCGCTTGCTCACGATCAACGGATCGCGCGGACCCTGACGCGGGGCGGCTTGGCCCTCTTGGCGCAGTCGCGGGCGCACGGTCGAACGATGGGGGGATTCGCGGATGGCGAGGGAAACGGCGGCGCGGCGAACGGATGGCGGGGGCGTGGGCGACGGTCGGAGTCTCGCAGGGCGCCATGCGGTGGTGACGGGCGGCGCAAAGGGAATCGGCGCGGCCGTCTCGGAGACGCTGGCCCGTTTGGGCGCCGACGTCACCATTATGGGGCGCGACGCCGAAGCGCTGCGGGTCCATGCCGAACGTCTGCGCACGACATATGGCGGCCGAGTCGCCGACGTCGTCGCCGACGTTGGCGACCCCAGCTCGATCGAGGCCGCCTTCGCCACCGCGACCACGGCTCTCGGCGCTCCCGCCATCCTGGTCAATAACGCGGGGATCGCCACGTCGGCGCCATTTCATCGCATCGACCTCGACCTTTGGAATCGCGTCCTCAACGTCGACCTCACCGGCGCGTTCCTGTGCACCCGGCAGGTCTTGAAGGCGATGATCGAGGCCAAGTTCGGCCGCGTCATCAACATCGCCTCGACGGCCGGGCATACCGGCTACGCCTACGTCACCGCATATTGCGCGGCCAAGCATGGAATGGTCGGCATGACCAGAGCGCTGGCGATCGAGACGGCGCGCACCGGCGTCACCGTGAACGCCGTTTGTCCCGGCTACACCGCCACGGACATCGTCGACAAGGCGGTCGAGACCATCACGCAAAAGACCGGGCGAAGCCGCGAAGAGGCGCTTGGCGATCTTGTTGCACACAACCCGCAGAGGCGGTTCGTACAGCCCGACGAGGTCGCCGACGCGGTGGCTTGGCTCTGCCTGCCCAGCTCCGCCTCCATCACCGGCCAGAGCATCCTGATCGCCGGCGGCGAGCTGATGTGAGATTGGACGCCATCGGCGCCGAGCGGGAGGTCTTCTTGACCGGCCTCTCGCATTGGGGCGGATAGCGCGGGATAGCCAATTCCCGCGGAGGCCCGCTTCACGAAGGAGGCGGGCCGCGCGGATTGACGCTTCACGCTCGCTCGATCGCGATCGCGGCGCCCTGTCCGACGCCGATGCACATGGTGGCGAGCGCGTATCGACCGCCGCGCCGTTTCAACTCCAACGCCGCGGCGCCGGTGATGCGGGCGCCCGACATGCCCAAGGGGTGGCCGAGGGAAATGGCGCCGCCGTTTGGGTTGACGTGGCCAGCGTCGTCCGGGAGGCCGAGTTGGCGCAGACAGGCGAGACTCTGCGACGCGAAAGCCTCGTTCAGTTCGATCACATCGAATTGCGAAATGTTCAGTCCCAGCCGCGCCGCGAGAGACTTGGTCGCAGGCACGGGGCCGATGCCCATGATGCGCGGAGCGACGCCTGCCGCTACGTAGCCGAGCACCCGCGCAATCGGCCTCAGCCCATGACGATCGCACGCTTTGGCCGAAGCCAGGATGAGCGCGGCGGCGCCGTCGTTGATGCCGGAGGCGTTGCCAGCAGTGACGCTGCCGTCGGGCCGCACGATCGGTCGTAATTTGCCTAGCGACTCGATGGTGGTGTCGGGGCGGGGGTGCTCGTCACGAGCGACCAAGGTCTTGTTCCCCTTCGCGTCTGAAAGTTCGACCGGGAGAATCTCGGCGGCGAGAACGTCCTTGGCCTGCGCCGCGGCGGCGCGCTGCTGAGAGCGCAGCGCGAAAGCGTCTTGATCGGCGCGAGAGACTGCGAAGTCGTTGGCGACATTCTCAGCCGTTTCGGCCATCGAGTCGACGCCGTACAGTTTCTTCATCAGTGGATTGACGAACCGCCATCCGATCGTGGTGTCGAAGACCTCCGCCGATCGTTGGAAGGCGCTTTCGGCCTTGCCCATGACGAGAGGCGCGCGCGTCATCGATTCGACGCCCCCGGCGATGGCCAGATTCATTTCTCCGGCCTTGATCGCCCGCGCCGCGGTCGCTACCGCCTCCATGCCGGATGCGCAGAGCCGGTTGAGCGTCACCCCGGGCACCGTTTCGGGCAATCCGGCGAGCAGCGCCGCCATGCGCGCGACGTCGCGGTTGTCCTCGCCGGCCTGATTGGCGGAGCCGTAGTACACGTCGT
>JBEKFO010000114.1:0-10340 GCA_050013275.1 Roseiarcus sp.
CCCTTTTGCGCGTGAAGCCGGTTCTCGGCTTCGTCGAACACCACCGACTGCGGCCCGTCGATCACTTCGTCGGTGACCTCCTCGCCGCGATGGGCGGGCAGGCAATGCATGAAGATCGCGTCTTTCGCGGCGCGCTTCATCAGCGCTTTGTTGACCTGGTAGGGCGCGAGCAGGTTGTGGCGGCGCCCCTCGTCCTCGTCGCCCATCGAGACCCAGCAGTCCGAGATCACCGCCGCGGCGCCGGCGACGGCGGCCTCGGGATCCTCGCGCATGACCACCTTCGCGCCGCCGGCGCGCGCGGCGTCGATGCGTTGCGGCGGCGGCTGCAATTCCCTGGGACAAGCGATGTCGAGCAGGAAGTCGAACCGCTGCGAGGCGTCGATCCACGACGACAGCACGTTGTTGTAGTCGCCGCTCCAGGCGACCTTCTGGCCGCGGATCGGGCCGCGATGCTCTTCGAAGGTGAGGATGTCCGCCATCACCTGGCAGGGGTGCGAGCGCTTGGTGAGGCCGTTGATGACCGGCACGGTGGCGTAGCGCGCGAGCTCCTCCATGTCGGCGTGACTGAGAATGCGGATCATGATCGCGTCGACGTAGCGCGAAAGGACGCGCGCGGTGTCGGCGAGGGTTTCGCCGCGGCCGAGCTGCATCTCGTCGCCGGTCAGCATCAGCGTTTCGCCGCCGAGCTCGCGCATCGCCAGATCGAAGGAGACCCGCGTGCGCGTCGACGGCGCATCGAAGATCATCGCCAGCGTCTTGCCCGCCAGCGGCCGCGAAGCGGAGCGCTCGCCCTTGACGCGCGCCGCCTTCATCGCCTTGGCGGAATCGAGAATGGTCCGCAGCTCGCCGGCCGGCTGGTCCAGGAGATCGAGGAAGTGCCGCGTCGACGCGGTCGTGGAACGCGGCTTCATGCGGCGGCGCCTTTTTTCTTCGATGGCGCGAGAACGCCTTCGAGATCGGCGCAGGCCGCGTCCAATCGCCGCACGCCCTCGGCGAGCTCCTCCTCGGTGACGACGAGCGGCGGCACGATGCGAACCACGTTGTCGCCGGCCGGAATCGTCAACAGCTTGTGGGCGCGCGCCGCGGCGGCGAAGTCCTGCGGCGGAACCTTGAGCTTGAGGCCGATCATCAGGCCCTCGCCGCGAACCTCGGCGACGACGTCGGAGCGCTTATCCCTGAGCTCCGCCAGGCGCTGGCGCGCGATGAGGCCGAGGCGCGCGACCCGCTCGACGAATCCCGGCGCGAGCACGACGTCGAGCACCGCGTTGCCGACCGCCATCGCCAGCGGGTTGCCGCCGAACGTGGTGCCGTGCGATCCGACCGTCAGCCCCCTGGCGGCGTCCGCGGTGGCGAGGCAGGCGCCCATCGGGAAGCCGCCGCCGATGCCCTTGGCGATGGTCATGATGTCGGGCACGGCGCCCGAATGCTCGTAGGCGAACAGGCGGCCGGTGCGAGCGACCCCGGTCTGGATTTCGTCGAAGATCAGCAGCAGGCCGTGCTTGTCGCACAACGCGCGCAGGCCCTTGAGAAACGCCGACGGGATCACCCTGACGCCGCCTTCGCCCTGGATCGGCTCGATCATCATCGCGCCAGTGCCAGGCCCGATCGCCGCCTCCACCGCGTCGAGGTCGGTGACCGGGATCTGGTCGAAGCCGTCGACCTTCGGCCCGAAGCCCTCGATGTACTTGGCCTGTCCGCCGGCGGCGATCATCGCCAGCGTGCGCCCGTGAAAGGCGCCTTCGAAGGTCAGGACGCGATACTTCTCGGGATGGCCGGCCGCCGACTGGCGCTTGCGCGCCATCTTGACCGCCGCCTCGTTGGCCTCGACCCCCGAATTGCCGAAGAAGACCAGATCGGCGAAGGTCGCCTCGGTCAGCCGCCGCGCCAGGCGCTCGCCTTCCGGCATCTGAAAGAGATTGGAGGTGTGCCAGAGCTTGCCGGCCTGGGTCGTCAGCGCCTCGACCAGATGCGGATGGGAGTAGCCGAGCGAGGCCACGGCGATGCCGGCGCCGAAGTCGAGATAGCGCTCCCCCGTCGTCGCCGTCAGCCAGCAACCATCGCCGCGCTCGAAAGCGACATCGGCTCTGGCGTAGACCGGCACGATTGCGGACGGCATGGGCTTGCTCCTCGAAGGTTGCGGGCGCGACGCCGCGGGGCGGCGCAAAAACAAAAACGCCGCCCCGCTGGGACGGCCTCTCACGCAATCGATCATAGGGGAAGCCTGCCGTTTTGGTCAATTCGCGTGTGGCGAGGCAAGAAAATTTGCGCCCCCGGCGAGCTCGTTCGGACCGTTGCGAAACGGCGCTAAAATGTTGAACGGACTCAAGCAATCGCGTCATCCGCTTCGGAGCCGCGAAGTGACCGAACGTCAGAGCTGGGGAAAAGCCTGCCGGCGAACCCCGCCCGACTCTTGCGCGCGATTCAACGACTAGTGTAGATTCTTTCGCGGGCGCCACGAGATGTCGTGGCGCGACTTTCAGGAGAGCGTTTCGGTGCGTGACGCTTGCCAGCACGGCTGGCCAGGCGGGGCGATCGGATTCGGCCCGGAGTATTTTCGATCGGCGGACGTGGGATTCTTTCTGCCGCCCCACGGAGGCCAAGAAGCGAGGCCAAAAATGTCTTGGACGGATGAAAGAGTGGAACTCCTGCGCCAATTGTGGCTGGACGGCAGGAGCGCGAGCCAGATTTCGGCGCAGCTCGGCCACGGCCTGACGCGCAACGCCGTGATCGGCAAGGTTCATCGGCTCGGCCTGGCCGGACGCGCCAAGTCTCCGTCGTCCTCGGCTTCCACGCCGCGCCCGGCCGCCGCGCCGCGCGTCGCGTCGCGGCCGAGTCCGAGGGGCGGCGGGCGCGCCGCGGTTCACGGCAATATGGCGCTCGCCCTGTCGCCCGAGCCGATGCTCGAGACGCGTCCGGTGTTTCAAGAAGACGTCGTGGTGCCGATGTCGCTGAGGGTGACGATCATCGAGCTCAAGGAAGCGATGTGCCGGTGGCCGCTGGGCGACCCCACCTCGTCGGAATTTCGCTATTGCGGGTCGCCGTCGCAGGAGGCCGGGCCCTATTGCGCGTACCACGGCAAGCTCGCCTACCAGCCGGTGCAGGACCGCCGGCGCGAGCGCGAAAGGCGCGCCCTCGCCCGCTAAGCGGCGTTTCGAATTCGCGCCGCTTACGACTTGCCGAACGTTTCGTCGAAGGAATAGCCCGTTCCGCGCACGGTGCGGATGGGATCGCGCTCCCGGCCGCGCGACAACGCTTTGCGCAGACGTCCGACGTGGACGTCCACCGTGCGCTCGTCGATCTCGACGGATTGTCCCCAAACCCCGTCGAGGAGCTGCGCGCGCGAGAAGACCCGGCCGGGCTTTTCCAGGAGATATTCGAGCAGGCGGAACTCGGTCGGCCCGAGGTGGACGTCGCGCGCGCCGCGGCGCACCCGCCGCGTCTCCCGATCGAGATCGAGATCGCCGGCGGTGAGCTTTTCCGCGATGCGCTCGGGCCGGCTGCGCCTGAGCAGCGCGCGCACGCGCGCCATCAGTTCCGGCACCGAAAAGGGTTTGACGACGTAGTCGTCGGCGCCGACGGAGAGGCCGCGAACGCGCTCGACTTCCTCGCCGCGCGCCGTCAGCATGATGACCGGCAAGGTCTTCGTCGCCTCGCGCGCGCGAAGCCGGCGGCAGATTTCCAGGCCCGAAACGCCCGGCAGCATCCAGTCGAGGATGACGAGATCGGGCGGGGATTCGACGAGGCGCAATTCAGCCTCGTCGCCGCGCTCGACGCTTTCCGCGACATAGCCCTCGGCCTCGAGATTGTAGTTGAGCAGCAGCGCCAGGTCCGCCTCGTCTTCGACGACGAGGATGCGCGGCGCGGTGGCGACGCTGGAGCGGGCAGGCTCTCGGCGCACTACGTCGTTCATGGGTTGGTCGTCCCCGTATCGGTGTCGTAATCGTGGCGGCCCTTGGGCCGCTCGGACGGCAGCGTCGAGCCGGTGACGAGATAGAACACCGTCTCCGCGATATTGGTGGCGTGATCGCCGATGCGCTCGATGTTCTTCGAGCAGAACAGCAGGTGCGCGCAGAACGAAATGTTGCGCGGATCCTCCATCATGTGGGTCAGAAGATCGCGAAACACCGAGTCTTCGAGCGCGTCGAGCTCGGCGTCGCGCTCCCACACGGCGCGCGCGAGATCGACGTCGCGCTGTGCGTAGGCGTCGAGCACGTCCTTCATCAACTCGGTCGCCACTTCGTTCATGTGCTTGAGGCCGATGATCGCGCGCGGCACGCGCGCCTCGAGGCCGATCTTCACCGAGCGCTTGGCGATGTTCTTGGCGAGGTCGCCGACGCGTTCGAGATCGCCGGCGACGCGGATGGCGCCGATGATTTCGCGAAGATCGACCGCCATCGGCTGGCGGCGCGCGATGGTGAGGACCGCCTGCTCCTCGATCTCGCGCTGCAGCGCGTCGAGACGCGGGTCGGTCGCCACCACTTGATGGGCGAGCGCGACGTCGGCGAGGCTGAGCGCGTCCATCGCGTCGACCACCATTTTCTCGGCGATGCCGCCCATCTCGGCGATGCGCCGCTCGAGCGTGTCGAGTTCCTTGTCGTAGGCTTTGACGGTATGATCGACCACGGCTCTGACTCCCTCAGCCAAACCGGCCGGTGATGTAATCCTGGGTGCGCTTGTCGCGCGGCGAAGTGAAGACCTTGCTCGTCTCGTCGAATTCGACCATTTCGCCGAGGTACATGAACGCGGTGTACTGGGAGACGCGCGCCGCCTGCTGCATGTTGTGGGTGACGATGGCGATGGTGTAGTCCCCCGACAATTCGTCGATCAGTTCTTCGACCTTCGCGGTCGAAATCGGATCGAGCGCCGAGCACGGTTCGTCGAACAGGATCACCTCCGGGCTGATCGCCACCGTTCGGGCAATGCACAGGCGCTGCTGCTGACCGCCGGAAAGGCTGAGGCCGTTGGCGTTCAGCTTGTCTTTGACCTCGTTCCATAGAGCGGAGCGGCGCAGGGCCGATTCGACGCGCTCGTCCATCTCGGGCTTGGGCAATTTCTCATAGAGACGAATGCCGAAGGCGATGTTGTCGTAAATCGTCATCGGGAACGGCGTTGGTTTTTGGAACACCATGCCGACGCGCGCGCGCAACAGATTGAGATCGAGGTCGGGCGCGAGAATGTTCTCGCCGTCGAGCATAACCTCCCCCTCCGCGCGCTGGCCCGGATAGAGGTCGTACATGCGGTTGAGCACGCGGAGCAACGTCGACTTGCCGCAGCCCGACGGGCCGATGAAGGCGGTCACTATGCCTTCACGTAGCGGCAGCGAGACGTCCTTCAGCGCGCGCGTCTGACCGTAGAAGAAGTCGAGGCCGCGGATGACGACCTTGTCTTTTTCCGTCTCGGCGGGCTTGCCGGTTTCCTGGACCTGCGCGTTGATATCACTCATGCGATTGTTCTTCCGTAGGCCGACTAGGTTTATTTGCTCGCGCCGCGCGACGCAGAGATGACGCGGGCGAAAATGCTGAGGCCCAACACCGAGAAGGTGACGAGCAAGGCGCCCGTCCAGGCGAGCTTCTGTTGCTCGGCGTAGGGACTGCGGGCGAATTCATAGATGATCAGCGGCAGGCTCGACATCGGCCCGCGCGGATCGGCGACGAACAGCGAATTGCCGAGCGCGGTGAAGATGAGCGGCGCCGTTTCGCCGGTCATGCGCGCCACCGCCAGGAGAATGCCGGTGACGATGCCGCTGCGCACCGCGCGGTAGGCGACCTGCCGAATCACCAGCGAGCGCGGCATGCCCAGGGAGGCCGCCGCCTCGCGCAAGGTGTCGGGCACGAGATTGAGCATGTCCTCGGTGGTGCGCACCATGATCGGCGCGGCGATGACGGCCAGAGCGACGCCGCCGGCAATGCCGGAAAAATGCCCGAACGGCACGACGCACAGCTGGTAGATGAACAAGCCGACGACGATCGAGGGCGCGCTCAGCAGAATGTCGTTGATGAAGCGGATGACCACAGCCAGGCGCGTGAAGCGCCCATATTCGGCCAGATGGGTGCCGGCCAGAATTCCCAGCGGCGCCGCGATCGCCAAGCCGATTGCCGTGACGATCACGCTGCCGACGATCGAATTCAATAGGCCGCCGGCGACCCCGGGCGGCGCCGTCATCTTGGTGAAGACGTCGAGCGACAGGCCGCCGACCCCGTTCCACAGCAGCGCGCCGAGGATGAGAACCAGCCAGCTCAATCCGAACGCTGTCGATGCATAGGCGAGCACTTTCCAGATGGCGTCGCGGCGCTTTCGTCGGGGATAGAGATTGGCCATCGCGTCACGCCTTCACTTCGAGGCGCGCCAGCATCCATCGTGCGAGCGCCAAAACTATGAAAGTGATGATGAACAGAATGAAGCCGAGCGCGAGCAGCGAGGAGGTGAACAGCCCCGGGTCGGCGTCGGCGAACTGGTTGGCGATCATTGCGGAGATCGTCGTGCCCTGCGCGAGGATGGAGGTCGAAATCTTGGTGGCGTTGCCGATGACGAAGGTCACTGCCATCGTCTCGCCGAGCGCGCGGCCTAGCGCCAACATGACTCCGCCGATGACGCCGACCCGCGTATAGGGAATGACGATGTTGCCCACGACTTCGAACGTCGTCGCGCCAACGCCGTAGGCGGCCTCCTTGAGCACCGGGGGCACCGTCTCGAACACGTCGCGCGAGATCGCCGTGACAAAAGGCAGAATCATCACCGCAAGCACCAAGCCAGCAGTGAGCACGCCGTAGCCGAGCGGCGGTCCGGCGAACAGCGCTCCGACGCCCGGGATCGCGCCGAGGGTGGCGATGATGAAGGGCTGAATGTAGGCCTGCATCACCGGCTTGAGGTAGTAGACGCCCCAAATGCCGTAGATGATGGACGGGATACCCGCCAGCAGTTCGATCGCGACGCCGATCGGGCGGCGCAGCCGCGGCGGACAGAGTTCGGTCAGAAACACGGCGATGCCGAGCCCGACGGGAACGCCGATCAGCATGGCGATGATCGAGGTGACGAGCGTGCCGTAAATCGCGGCCGCGGCGCCGAAACGCTCCTTGGGTGGGCTCCAGGCGTCGCTGAAGAAGAAGTCGACGCCGAAGGTCTTGAATGCCGGCCACGAACCGATGAACAGCGAAATCGCCACGCCGACCAACAGCGCCAGAACGAGCAGCGCCGACAACAGCGTAATCCAGCGGAAGCCGCTGTCGGCGAACTTCAGCCGCCCCAAGGCGCGCGAGCGCTCCATCGGCAGGCTGCGCACGGCCTGTGCCTCTTCAATCGCCGTCGCGGTCATCGCCCGTTCCGTTCGCAAGCCGATATCCAACTCAAGGTCATCTTATTCCATTCGGCGACGTCGGGACGGGCTAGCCGCCCGCCCCAACGCATGGTGACGAACTATTTCTGCGCGATGTCCGCCGCCCAGGCCTTCTTGACCATGGCGATCACGTTGTCGGGCATCGGGATGTAGTCGAGTTGCTTGGCCATGTCCGCGCCCTTGTCGTAAGCGTAGGAGAAAAACTTCAGCGCGTCGTTCGACGCCGCGACGTCGACCGGCTGCTTATACATCAGAATGAAGGTCGCGGCGGTCATCGGCCAGGAAGCTGCGCCCGGTTGATCCGACAGGATGAGGTAGAAGCCGGGCGCCTTGGCCCAATCGGCGTTGGCGGCGGCGGCCTGGAAGGCCTCGACCGTCGGGGCGACGGTCTTGCCGTCCTTGTTGACCATGTCGGCGTAGGTCAGCTTGTTCTGCTTGGCGTAGGCGTATTCGACATAGCCGATCGCGCCGTTGGTGCCGGCGACGTTGTTGGCGACGCCATCGTTGCCCTTGGCGCCGATGCCGACCGGCCATTCGACCGAAGTCGATTCGCCAACCTTGGACTGCCAGTCAGGCGAGACCTTGGAGAGATAGTCGGTGAAGTTGAACGTCGTGCCCGAGCCGTCGGCGCGGTGAATGACGGCGATCGCCAGATCGGGAAGGGCGACCTTCGCATTGAGCGCCTTGATCGCCGGATCGTTCCACTTGGTGATCATTCCCAGATAGATCTTGGCGAGCGTCGGGCCGTCGATGACAAGATCGCCGGACTTGACGCCTTCAAGGTTGACGACCGGCACGATGCCGCCCATCACCATCGGCCATTGCTCGAGACCCGAAGCTTGGAGATCATCGGCCTTGAGCGGCGCGTCGGTGGCGCCGAACGTTACGGTCTTGGCCTTGATCTGCTTGATGCCGGCGCCCGAACCGATCGACTGATAGTTGAGGCCGTTGCCGGTGTCTTTCTTATAGGCGTCGGCCCACTTGGCGTAAATCGGGAAGGGGAAGGTCGCGCCGGCGCCGGAAATGTCGCTGGCCCAGGCGTAGCTTACGCTCGCGGCGACGATCGCCGCGCTCATCAGGGATCGGATTAACATTGACGCCTCTCGTTTGTTGCTGATCTCGCATCCGGCCGTCGCTTTTCGGCGCGCCGGACCGAGGCGCGAAGCTATAAGCGTCGCCGGCCATGGTTGTATGACGGTCATGCGACGCGCGAATGACAATGTAACTCACTGATTCGAAACAGCATTCATCCTATCGATGATGCAGCGGGACGATCGCCGTGAAGGTCGAGCCCTGTTCGAGGCGGCTGGCGATGGTCAGCCGGCCGCGGTGGCGGGTCAGAATGTGCTTGACGATCGCGAGGCCGAGGCCGGTGCCGTTCTTGGCGCGGCTCTGCCCGGCGTCGACGCGGTAGAACCGCTCGGTGAGCCGCGGCAGATGTTCGGCGGCGATGCCGCGGCCGAAATCGCGCACGACGAGCGAGCCTTCGGCGGCGGTTCTGCTGACCGTGATTTCGACGCGGTCGCCTCCCGGCCCCTCCTGCCGCGCGCCATACTTGATGGCGTTCTCGATCAGATTTTCGGCGACGCGCAGAAGTTCGTCGCGATCGCCGGTGACGACGACCGGCCGCTCGGCGAAGAGCTTGATTTCCACCCCCATTTCGCGCGCGAGCGGGGCCAGCGTATCGGCGACGTGGCGCGCCGTCTGCGTCAGGTCGACCGCCGCCTCCGGCCGGACGTGCTGCTTCTGCTCGATGCGCGAAAGCGAGAGCAGATCGTCGATGAGGCGAGCCATGCGGCGCCCCTGTTCGCGCATGATGGCGAGAAACTTGTCGCGCGCGCGCGGATCGTCGCGCGCCGAGCCTTGCAGCGTCTCGACGAAGCCGAGCATCGAGGCCAAAGGCGTGCGCAATTCGTGGCTGGCGTTGGCGATGAAGTCGGCGCGCATGCGCTCGACGCGCCGCGATTCGGTCAGATCGCGAAGCGTCAGCAGCGTCGCGACGACTTCGTCCGACCCCGCGGCGAGCGGCGCCACGCAGACTTCGAACAACCGCTCGATCGGCACGCGCTCGCTCCACAGCACCGTTTCCGCTTCGCCGCTCGCCATGACCCGCCGCAAGGCGTCGATGACGTCGGGCGTGCGCAGGGCGAGGACGAAGGGCTCCGCGAGCTTGATCGCGGGCAACAGCGCGAAGGCGGGCTTGTTGGCGGCGATCGCGCGTCCATCGGCGCCGACGACCACCGCCGGTTCCGGCATCGCGCCGACGAGCTTGGCGGCGAACGGCGATTGAAGGTGTTCGACGAAAGCGCGCCGGCTCGGTTCCCGCGAATTCATAGCTTCCGACCCATGCGACCCCAATGAACGCGGCTGCGACGCGCGCCGATACTACTCTTCGTCCTCTGGACTCGAAGCCTCCAACGCTTCGCGCAGCGAACGCCAACGGCGCACGGCCTCATAAGCGCCGAGCAGCGCCATCGCGAACACGAAGGGCGCCACATAATATATGCCGCGAAACAGCAGCAGCGAGGCCAGCAATTGGTCGCTCGAGCCGCCGACGCCGTCGAGCATGGTCGCCTCGAAGACGCCGAGGCCGCCGGGGGCGTGGCTGGCGATGCCGAGCATCGCGGCGATGGAATAGAGTGTGGTGAAGGCGAGAAAACCGAGACCGTGGCCCTTGGGGAGCAGCACGTAGAGGGCGCCGGCGGCGGAACAGACATCGATGACGCCCAGCGCCATTTGCCCGAGCGTAAGCATGGGGCCCGGCAGAGTGAAGTTCAAGAAGATCGGCTTGCGCCGCCGCCCCCTGCTTTGGACCCAGACCAAGTAGGCCAGCAGGGCGCCGATCACCGCGAAGCCGATCACCTGATTGGCGAGAGCGTTAAAATGATTGATTTCACCGACCGCCTCGGCGTCGGCGAGGAAGCCGACGCCGACGATGAGCCCCATGCCGAGCCAGAACGTGATGCCGGCGACCACGGTCAGGCTCGCCACCTTGCCCCCCGAAAGC
>JBEKFO010000115.1:0-10316 GCA_050013275.1 Roseiarcus sp.
CGGTCAGGTCGCCGAAGATCAGCCAGCCCCAGAAATTCGCGTAGGCGAGCATGGTGTATTCCAGCGGCGCCAGTAGAGAGGCCTGCGCGCGCCGAACGCCTTCGAACCACAGATATTGCCCGAGGCCGCCGACGCCGCCGAGCGCCGCCATGAGGGCGAAGCTGCGCGCGCTCGGCCAGACGAACAGCGTCGGCGCGAGCGCGCCGCAGGCGACGACGAACGTCAGATTGCTGCCCACCATCATCGTCGGGGTGCTGATTCCCTTGGTCATCGAGCGCGCCAGCAGCGTCGTGATCGCCCAGCATAGCGCCGCAAGAAGCGCGAGCAGGGCGGGATTGAGGTCCACCGCGCCGCTCGGATCGGCCGCAATCAGCACGCCGCCGAAGCCGAGAATCGTCGTCAGCCAGCGCCCGGCGCCGACGGCCTCGCGCAGCAAGGGCCCGGACATCGCGACGACGAACAGCGGCGCGGCGAAATAGAATGTCACCATTTCGGCGAGCTGGAGCGAGCGCGAGGCGCGGTAATAGGCGAGCCAGGCGATGAAAATCACCAGCGAACGCAGCACGATCGTGGCGCCGTGGCGCGGCACGGCGATCGCGGCGAAGTCGGCGCGCCTCGCCAGCAGGCTGGCGATGGCGACGATCACCAGCGAGCGCGCGAACAGCACCTCGGGGACGGGCAGGTCGACGACCAAATACTTGACGATCGCGTCCTGTAGGCTGAACGCCGCCCAGGCGGCCATCGCGAGCGCGGCGCCCGACATCGTGCGGGAGGCGAAGGTCGGGGCGGCGGACATGGGAGCCTGAAGAGAAGGGGGGGGCGGATAGAGACGCATAGCGGCGCCGCCCGCCAAGGCGCCAGCGTTTTTGTCGTTGCGGCGGATTCAGGCGATGAACGAGGCGCGGCCGAGCTTGCGCGCGCCGTCGTCAGGCGTCGGCAAGGTTATGAGAAAGCGCGCGCCGCAATAGAAGTCGTCGCCCTTGGCCTCGGCCAGACTGATCGAGCCGCCGTTGCGCGCGACCAGGTCGGCCGCGATGGCGAGGCCGAGACCGGCGCCGCCCTCGCGCGTCGACAAATGGAACGGCTCGAAAATGCGCGCGGTCTGGTCGGGAGGAAAGCCAGGGCCGCTGTCGGAAATCTCGATCAAGGCGACGCTGTCGGTGCGGATCGCGGCCAGACGGATCGCCGGCGGGCGGCCGTCCTGCGCGCCGCGGTTGAGCAGCACTTGCGCGGCGTTGCGGCAGAGGTTCTCAATTACCCGCAGCACGTGGTCGGGATCGGCGAGAAGCTCGAATTTCGGCGGGATGTCGATGGCGTAGGCGATCGCGCCGGCGTGCTCGGCTTCCGCAGTCTCGACGACCTGGCGCACCAGTTCGCGCAGGTCGAAGCGCCGGTGCGCCGGCGCCTGTTCGCGCCCGCCGCCGTAGGTGAGCGTCGACTGACAGAAGGCGATCGCGCGGTCGAGCGTCGCCACCAGGCGCGGCGCGAGCCGCTGCGCGAGCGGGTCGGGGATCGCCGCCAGACGATCCGAAATGAGCTGCGCCGCGGACAGCATGTTGCGCAGGTCGTGATTGATGCGCGCGACCGCCATGCCGAGCTCGGCCAAGCGCTTGCGTTGGCTCAGCTCGTGGGCGAGCGAGCCCTGCATCGCCGCGAGCGCCGTTTCCGCGCGACCGATTTCGTCGTTGCGGCCGCTCGGCATGATGATGCGGGCGCCCTCTTGCGGGCGCTCGCCGAAGGCGATGATGCTCGAGGTGAGCCGCCGCACCGGCCGGATCACCATCCACCACAGCGCCGCCCACAGCACGCAGGTCACCACGGCGGCCAAGATCAGCGCAATCGTCAAGAATGTGCGGGAAATCCGCCACAGCGCTTCGATCAGGGGCGTCTGATCGATCGTTATGTCGACCAGCGCGCCGTCGCCTTGCGAACGCCCGACCACCCTGACGACGGAGCCCGGTTCGGCGAACAGCGTCCGAAAAACGGCCTGATTGCCCTCCATCATCGAGGGATCGCCGAGTTCGTAAGTGTCGCTGATCGGCGGCGCGACCCCGGCAATCGCGACAAGCCGCCGCTCGTTCGGCAGGGTGACGGCGATGGTCTTGGCGCCGACGCTGTCGAGAACTTTCGTCGCAAGTTCCTGGGGCAGCGTTTCGTCGGCTGTATCGCCGAAAAGCAGCATCGCAGTGTGGGCGACCATCAGGCGGTCGCGCAGCCAATTCTCGCGATACGCGGACAAGCGCGAGGCGTAGATCAAGCCCATCGCCAGCAACACGAAGCCGATGGTCAGCAGCAGCAGGCGCCCCGCCAAGCCGAGGGTGCGGGGGCGGGCGCACACGATCGACTCCGCCGCGCCGATCGGCTCGGCGAGCGATTTGTCGATCGAACTTGGCGCCGCCTTCAGCGCGGCGTCGTCATGCGACACAACCGACATGCTCGTCTTCCCGATAGGCCCGAATGATCTCGCCGAAGTTCGATTCGGCGACAAAGCCGAGATTGCGCGCGCGGCTGGCGTCGAACCGGCTCGGCCATCCCGCGACGATGCGTTCGATAGTCTCATCGCGCTGGCGCCGGATCAACTTTGTCGCCGGCTCGCCCGCCACGGCGCGTAGCGCGTCGATCTGATCGCCGACCGTTGCAGAAACGCCGGGCATCGTCAGAGAGCGCCGCGCGCCGAGCTCGGCGAGGTCGAGACTCGCCGCATGGATGAGAAATCCGACCGCCGAGCGCGGCGAGGCGTGCCAATGGCGCACGCTCTCGTCGACCGGCAGGATCGCCTCGCGCCCCGCCAGCGGCTCGCGAATGATCGCGGAGAAGAAACCGGAGGCGGCGCGGTTGGGCGGACCGGGGCGCACGCATATCGTCGGCAGCCGCAGTCCGACGCCGTCGAAAACGCCGCGCCGCGAATAGTCGGCGAGAAGCAATTCGCAAATCGCCTTCTGCGTTCCATAGCTCGTCAACGGCGTCGAGAAGAAGTCGTCGTCGATGGCGTCGGGAAACGGCGCGCCGAATACCGCGATCGACGAGGTGAAGACGAGTTTGGGGCGATAAGCGCCACCGGACAGCCGCTGCTCGCGCCGGATCGCCTCGAACAGCATGCGCGCGCCGTCAAGGTTGACCGCGTAGCCCTTGTCGAAATCGCACTCGGCTTCTCCTGAAACGATCGAGGCGAGCAGGAAAATGAGATCGGGGCGTGCGGCGATCAGCTTCGGCGCGACGTAGGGGGCGGCGATATCGTAAGCCTCGCAGGTCGTCGGGAAATCCGCGAAGGAGGGCGGGCTCGGCGCGACGATATCGACGAAATGGCCGGCCGCGATCGGCTTTCCCGCCAACGCGCCCTCGCGCGCCAGCCGCTCGCAAAGCTTGCGGCCGATCATGCCGGCAGCGCCGACGACGAGTATTTTCAAAGCTTTGCCCTCTCGCGCGGTCGTTCGCCGCGCGCCGCGTTTCCTTGCACAGTTTCACGGAGCAATTGAGACGAAATTGCGGCCGCCGTTTTTTCGACGCAAAGTCACGAGATGGAGGCCATGTCGTCTGGGCGAGGGAGGCGTGAAGTCGAACCAATAGGAGACGTCAATGAAACCGATAATGCTTGCGGCGTTCGGCGCCGCCCTCGCGATTTCCAGCGCTTCGGCTGACGAATACGGCCAGGCGACCTATTACCGCAATCCTCATCACGGCGGCCTGATCGCCGCTCATCGCACGCTCCCCTTCGGCACGCACGTGCGGGTCACCAATCTCGACAACGGCCGCAGCGCCGTCGTCACCATCGTCGATCGCGGACCGTTCATCCGAGGCCGCATCATCGACGTCTCGACCGTCGCCGCCGACGCGCTCGGCATGCGCCAAGCCGGCGTCGCGCACGTGCGGTTGGAACGTATGTAAAGAGCCGCCGTCCCGGCTCAATTCCCGCCTTCGAGCAGCCTTCGCGCGATCACCTGCGCCTGAATTTCCGCCGCGCCCTCGAAGATGTTGAGGATGCGCGCGTCGCACAGCACGCGCGAGATCGGATATTCCAGCGCGAAGCCGTTGCCGCCGTGGATTTGCAACGCGTTGTCGGCCGCGGCCCAGGCGACGCGGGCGCCCAGCAGCTTGGCCATCCCGGCCTCGAGATCGCAGCGGCGCCCTTCGTCCTTGGCGCGGCCGGCGAAATAGGTGATCTGCCGCGCGATGTGGATTTCCACCGCCATCATCGCGATCTTGTCGGCGACGCGCGGGAAGGCGATCAGCGTCTTGCCGAACTGCACGCGCTCCTTGGCGTAACGCAGGCCGAGCTCGAACGCGCACTGCGCGACGCCGACCGCGCGCGCTGCGGTCTGGATGCGCGCCGATTCGAAGGTTTCCATCAGTTGCTTGAAGCCCTGACCTTCGACGCCGCCGAGCAGGCTGTCGGCGGGAATGGCGAAGTCGTCGAAGGCGATCTCGTATTCCTTCATGCCGCGGTAACCGAGCACTTCGATTTCGCCGCCCGACATGCCCTTGGCGGGGAACGGCTCGGCGTCCGTGCCGCGCGGCTTCTCGGCCAGGAACATCGACAGGCCCTTATAGCCGGGCTCGCTCGGGTCGGTGCGCGCGAGCAGCGTCATCAGATCGGCGCGCACGGGATGGGTGATCCAGGTCTTGGCGCCGTTGATGACATAAGCGTCGCCCTCGCGCGTCGCGCGGGTGCGCAAGCTCGCGAGGTCGGAACCTGTGTTGGGCTCGGTGAACACCGCGGTCGGCAGGATTTCGCCGCTGGCGATTTTGGGCAGGAAATGGCGCTTCTGCTCCGGCGTGCCGCCGACCAGGATCAACTCGGCGGCGATTTCCGAGCGCGTGCCGAGCGAACCGACGCCGATGTAGCCGCGCGAAAGCTCCTCGGAAACGACGCACATCGCCACCTTGCCGAGACCCATGCCGCCGAACTCCTCGGGGATCGTCAGGCCGAACACGCCCATTTCGGAGAGGCCGGCGATGATTTCGAGCGGGATGTAGGCGTTGGCGCGGTGCCAGTCCTGCGCGTGGGGGACGACTTCCGCGTCGGCGAAGCGGCGCATTTCCGTACGAATGGCCTCGAACGTCTCGTCGAGGCCGGGATCGCCGATTGCGCCCGCATGCGCTTCGGCAATCAGCGCAGCGAGGCGCGCGCGCGCCTCGGGCGTATTTCCCGTTTCGATCAGCGCCTCGACGGCGTCATTGCGGCACCGACCGATTTCGTCCGCTTTCAGGCCGAAATCGCTCAAGCGGACGATTTCGCCTTGGTTCATCGGAATGCCGCCGAAGGTCTGGGCGAGGTATTCGCCCAGGCCGATCCTGGTCAACAGCGTCTCGGTCTCGCCGAAGCGTCCCTCGGCGCGCATCCGGCGGGCGTAGCCGGTCATTTCCTTGATCGCTTCGACGTAAGTGGCGAGCCACGCCAGCCCATGGGCGGCATGCTGCTCGCGCTCTATTCTTCCCGCGCTCAGCCGGCCGCTGTCGCTGACCCGCAGGCGCAATTCCGCCGTGGCGCGCGCGAGCAGCCCCTCGACGGCGTGGAGGGCTTTTGGGGCGAGATCGTCGAGCGGCACGTGTCTTTCTCCTCCTGAGGCGTTGTTGCGCCGCACCATGCTTTGGTCGGGTCCGTGTTGCAAGCCGACTTTGGGGGAGCGGGGCCGAGGGCGTTTGTGCGGCGCGCTGCGCACGCCGGCGACCGGCGGAGCCGCGCCCGCCAGTGTGCGGTCTGCTTGGCCGCCGGCTTACTGCGGCATCATCCCGCCGAGCGCCGCCTGCGTGCGATTGGTCACGCGCAATTTCTTCATGATGTTGCGCAAATGCACTTTTACCGTGCTTTCGGAAATCCCGAGCTCGAAGGCGATGATTTTGTTCTGGCGACCTTCGCGCAAGCACTTCAAGACGTCGAATTCGCGAGCCGTCAGTCCATGCTCGTAGTCCGTGTGTTCGTCGGAAGGGTACGATGTGTCCGCAACTTGGGCGAATTCTATCGGTTCCGTCGGCGGGGGCAGCGCCGTTGGCCCGTTCTCGCGGGGTGGCGGATCGGGGGGGAGACAGTATCCGCCGACCAGCATCAGGCGGATCGCGGCAATGGCGACGGCGAGCGTGAAGCTCGGCTGTATGATTCCCACCACGCCCATGGCGCCGAGCGCGCGCGCGAGCGCCGCGTCTTCGTGACGAAGGATGGCGCCGATGGGGGCCTCGCCGCAGGCGTCGCGCAACATTGCGAAATTTGCCCGCAGAGACTCGGGGTCGACGTCTTGGACCGGATCGACGCCGATCAGCAGCAGCTGGGCAGGGCCCGGCTCGACATATTCGACGCAGGCGCAGCCTTCCACTCGCGTGCCGCGCAGGGCTGCGCCGAGCGCATACACAAGGGTCTCGCGCACCAGCTTTCGCGGTTCGATCAGAACAAGCCGGCCGTGATCGGATTCTGTGTTTGCGCCTGGCGGAGGCCAAGCCTCGAAAGCGGCTGTGGCAAATGACAGCGTCATGCGGCCTCCCGCCGGGTCCGTTTTCGGCCCGGCGCGCTTGAAGCCAATCCAGTCCCTGTCGTCGGATCGCGCGAACGCAAGCGCCGACCGCGCTGCGAACCAGGGGGACAGCAGTTCGCGGTCTGAAGCCTCGGCAGCGAAGCCGAGCGTGAAATCGCCTTCCACTGAAGCGAGCCCCGCCTTACGGGCGTTGGAGCTGGAGTGAACGATCTCTTGAACCAACATGCCGCCCCCCCTCCACCGTAGCCCGCCGACCGCCCCGCGCTGAAGATCAACGGGCTCGGTCCCAACCGGTTCAACTCCCTATGCTTCGACTGAAATGGCCGCGAGTTTCGCCCGGTCCGCCCTCATGCCTGTCGTTCGATGCGGGTTTTCCTCTATCTCTTTGCTGTCGCGAGCATGCGCCAGAAAACTGCGAACGCCGCGCGACAGGCTTCCGCGGCCTCGAGATGGAATTGCGTTAGGCGCCCGATGTGTCGATGAGTTCTTGGTCGAGGCGAGGCTCTGTGGCGGTGTGAACTCGGCGTCGAACCACCGCCCCGCATAGTTAAGCGCTTTGGAGCGCAGGGTCGTCCCCTTCGCTGCAAATCCGCTGCTCTGTATTGTCAGACTATTTCCGATTGTCGCTGATCGGGCTCCCGGCTTGGAACGCTTTGGCGAAGCCTCAATGCTCGGGCCGCCTTGTGTCTTTGCCATGTCTACGCCCCTCACGCACGACCTACGGAAACTCCATCACCTAGATTTGCGCGCAGCACGCGAGCTGACGGTATTCGCGTTCTTGTATCCGCTCCGGCCGTTAACTCTCCGGTAAGACTTTATTGACACGTATATTCAAGATGAGCAAGCTAAGAATTGTAACGATCTGCTCGCAAGAGTGCGTCCTGTTAGCGCACGCGCTTGCACAAATTCGGAAGCGCCCGCAAGAGACGTTTGCGCACCGCGGGTTTCGTGAACCCTCGCGGGCGGTGCTCGGTCGCGCCCCCGGGGGCGGACGTCGGGTTATCGCTCGCGCACTGCAAATGCGCTTGACCGGCGACCAACCTACGATCGCCAGACTTTGGTCGCGAAGACATAGCCGACGCCCCTGACGCTCCTGATCATGTTCTGCTCCTCGCCGGGCGGCTCGATCTTGCGACGCAATCGCGCAATATGCACGTCGACTGCGCGATCGAGGGGCATGCATGCGTGGCCCCGAAGCAACTGCCATATGTCGTCGCGAGACAGCACCCGCCCCGGGTGCTTGAGGAACAATTCGAGTATGCCGATCTCGGTCTCGGTCAGCCCGACGAAGCTTCCTTCCGATGAACGCAATTCCTTCTTGATCGGATCGAAGACGCTGCGATCGAACGCATAACGCCGCGCGCCGTTCGTCCTCTCCGCGCCGTTGCGATCGGCGTAGCGAGCGAGCGCGTTGCGCACGCGAATTAACACCTCGCGGATATGGAAGGGTTTGATGATGTAGTCGTCGGCGCCTCGCTGGAGCCCGGCGACGCGATCGATCGGATCGTCGCGCCCGACGATCATGATGACCGGCGTGTCGCGCGTCGCCCGAACCTCGCGCGCGAGACTTAAGCCGTCCTGCCCACCGAGATTGAGGCCGAGCGCTACGAGTTTGATGGGACAGGTCTCGAGCGCGCGAAATACACCCTCTCTGTCTTCAGCCTCGATCACTATGAAGCCTTCCGCTTCGAGGCCTCGTCGCATCGCGGCGCGAGCTTCGCGATCGTCGTCCGCGACCAGAATACTGGTTGGTTCCATCATATTCCCCCCGGACTGCGTAGCCGGCTCCCGCGTGCTCCTTTCCGCGCTGGAAGTTCGAGGCCATTATCGCCTTTTTTACAATAGGACCATGCGCAGGCATTCAATTCCTTGATTTCGCGCAAGTCGAGTTTAGTCGGGTTAGGGGGTCGGCAAACGGGCCAAGACAGGCGAGCCGGTCCCGATCGGCACGCTCCTCGCCCTATTCCCAGCTCGCCGGTCGTCCTATCGTGGCCCCGCGCGTCCGCGGTTGGGCCGATGGGCGCGTTGGCGGAGGGTGTCGGGGAATGCGAAAGTTTTGGGCGGTCGTGTATGATGCGACCAACCACTTCATCGCCGAGGATGGCTGGGCGATCGCGAGCCACATCGCGCTTTCCACGCTGACATCGCTCTTTCCCTTCTTGATCTTCGTCACCGCGCTGGCGGGCTTCCTTGGCACGCAAAGCCTGGCCGACGAGGCGACGCACCTCATTTTCGCCGCTTGGCCCGCCGTAGTCGCCGGGCCGATCGCCGGCGAAGTCCACAACGTGCTGACGGCGCCGCGCGGCGGCTTGCTGACGTTCGGCGCAGTGCTCGCGCTCTATTTTTCGTCGAGTGCGATCGAAGCGTTGCGCACCGGCCTCAACCGCGCTTACGCCTGTCAGGAGCCTCGGCCGTGGTGGCGGTTGCGGCTGCAATCGCTCGTTTTCGCGCTTCTTGCGTCGGCGGCGCTGCTTGCGCTCGCCTTCCTGGTTGTGCTCGGGCCATTGATCTGGGCGGGCGTGTTGCGCTTCGTTCCGGGCTTGGCGCCGCTGCAAGTCGTCGTGACCTTCGCGCGGCTCGGCGTCGCGAGCTCGCTGTTGACGATCACGCTTCTCGTCGCGCATCGCTGGCTGCCGGCCAAGCGGTTGCGCTTCCTCGATATCGCGCCGGGCGTCGTCGCAACCTTCGTCGGCAGCATCGCGTTCGGCGAAATCATCGGCGCCTACTTAAGCGAGTTCGCGCGCAACTACGTCTCGACTTACGCGGGGCTGGCGTCGGTGATGATCGCGCTCGTGTTCCTTTACGCGATGGCCGCGCTGTTCGTGTTCGGCGGCGCGCTGAATGCGGCGATTATGCAGGCGCGCCAAAGCCGCGCGTGAAGGCGCTGACGCGGCCGGCGGTCACCCGCCGGCGAACACGCCGACAAGCCCCGGGACTTCGCGGCCGGCTTCGCGGCGCGCCCAGGAGTCGACCAAGACGAGCGGATAAAGACCGGCCGCCGCGGCGGTTGCCAGCACATAGTCGCGCGAATGAGTGAAGCGCATCGTCGCGCCGAGGCGGTACGTTTCGCCCGCATAGCTCTCGACGGTAAAGGCGAAGAGGCCGCCGGGCGCGAGCGCGCGCGCGGCGGAGGAGAAGAGCTGGGCGAGATCGCCGAGATAGGCCAGAACGTCCGCGGCGACGACAAGGTCGAGTTCGCCCCGCGCGCGCTTGGCGAGACAATCGACGACGTGGTCGACTTCGAGGGCGTCGTAATAGCCGGTCTGGCGCGCCTTGGCGATCATCGCCGGGGAGAGATCGACGCCAACGAGCTCGTCGATGCGCGCGCGCAACGCAGCGCCCATAAGTCCCGTGCCGCAGCCGAGATCGAGGCCACGCGGGAAGCGGTGCGCGCGATCGACGCCGTCGAGCGCTTCGACGATGAGGGTAGGGCCGCGATAGGCGAGCGCTTCGGTCAGGTGCGCATTGAAGCGCGGCGCATAGTCGTCGAACAGGCGCGCGACATAGGCCTTGGGCAGAGCCGTCGGCGCTTCCGCCGCGCCGAACAACGCCAGCCGCGCTGCGGCGCCCTGCGCGTCGCCGGGGTCGGCGGCGAGCGTCGCGCGGAACGCCTCGGCCGCGCCGTCGCGGTTGCCGAGCTTTTCCCTGGCTTCGCCGAGCGCGAACAGCGCCGGCGCCCAGCCGGGCGCGCGTTCGAGCGCCTGCTCCAGCACGTCGGCCGCCGCGCGCCAGTCGCCCTCGTCGGCGGCGAAGCGCGCATACGCGTAACGGCGATAAGCGATGAGATCGCCGCAGGCGAGCGCGTCCTTCGTCAACGCTTCTTGCGCCGCAGGGTGTCGAAATAGACGACGA
>JBEKFO010000116.1:0-10112 GCA_050013275.1 Roseiarcus sp.
GTAGATGGTCTCGATATTGGCGTTCATGTCGTCTCCTTCATGCGTGAGGGGGCAGCTCGACGCCGTCGCGCTTCGTTGCGATCCAGTCGCGCGCCCGGTAGTAACGGAGCGCGATCTGCGGCGCGAAACTCATGTAGAAGGGCGCCGTCCGCATCGGCTCCACCTTCAAGGACAGATCCTTCTCCGCGACGCCGAGCGCCCACTCGGAGAGAATTCCGCCAAGCATGCTGCCTGTCGGAACGCCACGACCTGAGAGGCCGGTGAGCGCGACGACGCCGGGCGCGAGCCGATAGAGGCGCGGAATGGTGCGGCGCTGCATGTCGAGTTCGCCGAACCAAAAGAACTCCCAGCGGATGTCTTCGGCGATCCGCGGGTGCAGCCATTTGAGCCGGTCGGTCATGACCTTGCGGGTGTATTCCATGTCGCGGCCGCGTCGGCCCATCGGGAACATCGAGGCGACGATGCGACCCTCGGAATTGTATTTGTAGACGTAGATGTCGCCGCGGCCGTCGTGCATCGTCGTGTTGTTGGGCAGGACCGCGTTGCGCGTCTCCTGCGAGAGCGGCTGCGTCGCGGCGACGAAGACCTTCATGATCTTGAACGTCTGATCGAGCTTCGGCCAACCTTCGACGGTGTAGGCGCCGGTCGAGAAGATCACTTTCTCGGCCAGCACCGCGCCCTTCGCCGTCTGAACGAGCCATTTGCCGTTCTCGCGCGCGACGTTGCCGACCTTCGAATTGGTGTGGATGGCGCCGCCTTCCTGCAACAGCGCGCGGGCGAGGCCACGGGCATAGCCGAGGGGATTGAGGTGGCCGCCTTCGGTGTGGAACCAGCCGCCGAAGAAGCGCGGACTGCCGGTCATGCGCTCGATTTCGCTCCTGTCGACGAAGCGGGTCTTGGCGCCGACCGCGTTGTAGTCGCGCACCTTCTGCTCGAGTTCGCCGATTACGCTGGGGCGATAGGCGGCTTGCACGTAGCCGTTCTGCCGCCACTCGCATTCGATCTGATAGCGCTGCACCATGTCGGAAACGCGCGCATTGGCCTGGGTCTGGCGCGAAATCAGGCGCTCGGCCCACGGCTCCCCGAGGAGCGCCCTGAGCTCGGGGAGGCTGTAATGCGTGAATGTCGGGGTGCAGTGGCCGGCGTTGCGGCCGGAGCCGCCGAACCCTGCCTCCCGCGCCTCCAGCAAGACAACCTTCACACCCTTGCGCGCGAGTTCGAGTGACGTCGTCAGGCCCGTATAGCCGGCGCCGACAACGCAGACGTCCGCAGTAAGGCGACCTTCGAGCCCTGTCGTGGGAGGAGCTGGAGCGGCGGTGGCGAACCAGAGGGTGCCCTTGAAGGGCGAGAAGCGGCTCATATCCGGCGTCACCTCGGGGACGATCACTGGCAAACGCGACCAAAGCCAGCCAAATAAAATGGTAATCTGCAACAATGGACATCGTCAAGCATTGCGGCCGCTGCCGCGCTTGGCGTGCCGCAGGGCGTCGCCGTCTGCAGCGGCTGCGGGCTTCGCATGAACCTGTTGCATCGCATGGGGTCCGGATGCTTCGCGCGCCCTGATCAACGAGTCGGCGCGCATCGGCATGCGCCGCTACCTCTACGAAACGAGGATCATCATCGGCGCGATGCCGGCTGCCAACGCAGACTCGCTTCGCGCCAGGCTCGCCGCTCTTGGCGTCCTCGCTCCGCTCGCGTCCGCATATGGCCATTTGCCCGTGATGCTCAAGGCGGCATTGCGCGAAGACCTTTGCCGACAAGAGCGCAAGCCTCCGCCGAGGGCCGCCTGGTTCGGATCGGCGTGACGGGTTAGTGCGCCGAGAGTGGCGCGATGATCGTGTCCACTTAGGCGATAGTGGACACGATCGATGATGTCGCAATTCGCGGAGCGCAGCGGAAGCGCCGGGCCTGGATCATCAGCACGACGCGCCGTCCCGCGATCGGCAAATCCGCCAAGCGACGAGGATATCGGCTGTGGACCCGGTCCGAAAGCACGCCAAAGGATGGGCGCGGGCCGATTGCGCCCGCCGCGCGTTTCATAATGACGGTGCTGTCGCCGTCGCTCAACGCATCAACTGCGGAAAACCCAGGCGGGAGCACCTCTGAGGCGTGAAGAGACTGCATGGCCCCGATTCCGTCGCGAAACCAGGCCAAATCGGCGCCTCAACTTCATCAAGAGTGAGTCAGAGCCTAAACTGAACGTCCGGGGCGCTCGCCATTCCGGTGGCCCTGATCGCAACCATTGCATTTGCGTGCGGCGAAACGACCCTTCCGATCGCCTTGCGAACTGGACCCGCTCCGCCGCGAACCGGTCTCCAACAGGAAGAATGCATCTGGCGACGGAAGCGAAATTTTGCCGGCGGAGACTGGCGACAGGTTTGGCGGCCAAGGGCCCTTCGGAGACCAGTTGTCCGCAGAAATTGCAACCTGCAGCCGTCAAAACACGGAAATCACGGGCTCTTTGGCGTGGACTGCAAGAACACGGAAACTGGAGGAATGGTTGGTGGAGCCAGACGGAATCGAACCGACGACCTCTTCAATGCCATTGAAGCGCTCTCCCAACTGAGCTATGGCCCCAAAATTCCTGCTGTTTTCGCGCGCCCCATTGGGATGAGGCGGCGTCGTTCCTGCGGGGCGGCTGTATAACCGCAAAAGCGCGCGCCCCACAAGGCCTGATCGATCGAATTTTCCCTCGCGCTGGCTTTTCTCGCGCCGCTCCGCGCGGCGCGCCGGCCGCTCGAGGGTCTTCAGGGCTCCTCGTCGGGCGCGATGTCGCCGTCGATCAAGTTGGTGACGTCGTCCTCGTCCTCTTCTTCCTCCTCGAGGAAAGCATCGTCCGGCGCGGCCTCGTCCTCGACATCGATGTCTTCGAGGACAGGCTCGACCGCCTTTTCCTCGCTGGCTTCGACCTCGTCGAGCGAAACAAGCTCGACGCCCGCCGGCTGCACAGTTTCCTCTTCCTCGTCTTCCTCCTTAGCGGTTGCGCGTTCCGCGCGCGCTGCGGCGCCATGGAAGATCGCGCCGCACTTCGGGCAAACGATGGGATCTCTATTCAGGTCGAAGAACTTCGCGCCGCAGTTCTGGCATTGGCGCTTCACTCCAAGCTCGGGTTTGGCCACGTCTCACTCTTCCCTGGTCGTTGGGTGGCTGTGTTCGGAGGCCTCGGTTAGTCGGCGCCGTCGCCTATGTCAATGCGATTCGGCGGGCGAGGTCGACAGCGTTCGGCGAGGGTGTTAGGAGCCCGTTTCCTCGACCTCGCGCCGTGGCGGCGTCGACGCGAAATCCGTGAGCAGCGATGTCCGCGATCCCTCAGCAATCCGCCCAGCCGCTGCGCTCGCAGCAAAGCGGCCCGCTCACGGGGCGCGCGCGACCCCCCGGCGACAAATCGATCTCGCATCGCGCCTTCATTTTCGGCCTGCTCTGCCGCGGCGTCACCCCAATCGAAGGGCTGCTGGAAGGCGACGACGTGCTGCGCACAGCCGAGGCGTGCAAGGCCCTGGGCGCCCAGCTCGAGCGCGTCGGCGAAGGCCGCTGGACGGTCGCGGGCGCGGGGCTCGGCTCGCTCCTCGCGCCTCGCCGGGACCTCGATTTCGGCAACGCCGGCACCGGCTCGCGCCTGATGATGGGGGTGGTCGGCGGCCATGGAATCGTCGCGACCTTCGACGGCGACGCGTCGCTGCGCAAACGGCCGATGCGCCGCATCCTCGATCCGTTGCGCCTGATGGGCGCGCAAGTCCTCGCCGAGGCCGAGGGCGGCCGCTGCCCGATCACGCTGCAGGGCGCGGCGGACCCCGCCCCGATCGTCTATCGCACCCCGGTCGCCTCGGCGCAGATCAAGTCGGCGGTCCTGCTGGCGGGCCTCAACGCGCGCGGTCGCACCACCGTCGTCGAGAGCGAGGCCTCGCGCGACCATACCGAGAAGATGCTCTCGCATTTCGGCGCCGACGTCAGCGTCGAGGCCGAAGGCGAAGGGCGGCGCATCACCCTGGTCGGACGCCCCGAACTCAGGCCCCGCGCAGTCGTCGTGCCCGCCGACCCGTCCTCGGCGGCCTTCCCGATCGTCGCCGCCTTGATCGTCCCGGGCTCGGACGTCGTCGTCGAAGGCGTCATGATGAATCCGCTGCGCACCGGGCTTTTGACGACGCTGATCGAAATGGGCGGGCGAATCGAGGTCCTCGATCGGCGAGTCGAGGGCGGCGAGGACGTGGCGGACCTCCGCGTCCGCGCGAGCGATCTCAAGGGCGTCGAAGTTCCCGCCGCGCGCGCGCCCTCGATGATCGACGAATACCCGATCCTCGCCGTCGCGGCGGCGTTCGCCGATGGCGCGACGCGGATGAACGGATTGCACGAGCTGCGCGTCAAGGAAAGCGACCGGCTCGCCGCGGTCGCCGCCGGTCTCACGGCGGCGGGCGTCGAACATGAGATCGTCGGCGACGATCTCATCGTCCTCGGCGGCCGGCCGCCCGGCGGCGGCGTGGTGGCGACCCATCTCGACCATCGCATCGCCATGAGCTTCCTCGTCATGGGATTGGCGTCGGCCAAGCCGATGACCGTCGACGACGCGGCGATGATCGCGACCAGTTTTCCCAACTTCCGCGCCTTGATGGCCGGGCTCGGCGCGCAATTCGCGTAGTGCGGCCTAGCGTCACATGCCGAGGTAGGCGCGCCGCACTTCGTCGTTGGCGAGAAGCGCGGCGCCCGGCCCTTCGATCGTCACTTCGCCGGTCTCCATGACATAGGCGTGGTCGGCGATCGCGAGGGCGGCGCGGGCGTTCTGCTCGACCATCAAAATGGTCATGCCCGCTTCCTTGAGCATCTTCACGATTCGGAAGATTTCCTCGACGATGAGCGGCGCGAGCCCCATCGAGGGCTCGTCGAGCAGCAGCAACTTGGGCTTGCTCATCATCGCGCGGCCGAGCGCGAGCATCTGTTGCTGGCCGCCCGACAGCGTCCCGGCCGGCTGGCCGCGCCGCTCGCGCAGGATCGGAAAGAGATCGTACACCTCGGCCAGGCTGTCGCGGCTCTCGCGCGCCGGACGCGTGTAGGCGCCGAGCGTCAGATTATCCTCGATCGACATCGGCGCGAACACCTGCCGGCCCTCTGGCGCTTGCGCGATTCCCAGGCGCACGCGCGCGTCGGTCCGCGCGCGCGTAATGTCTTCGCCGGCGAAGCGGATCGCGCCGGCGGCGGCGCCATGAATGCCGGAAATGCAGCGAAGCAGCGTGGTCTTGCCGGCGCCGTTGGCGCCCACCAGCGCGACCAGCTCGCCGACGCCGACCTTCAAGTCGACGCCGCGCAGCGCTTCGATTCGGCCGTAGCGGCACTTCAGGGCGCTGACCTCGAGCAGCGTGCCCTCGGCCTCGAGGCCGCGCCTGGGCAGCCGCCGCACGACGGTCTCGGCGTGACCGCCGACGCCTTCGGGGGCGGGGAGAAGCTGGGTGATGCGCGCGCGCAAGAGCGCGACGTCGCCCTCCGCGCGCGGATCGGCGAGCGGATCGAGATGCGCCGCGAAGCCGGCGTCGACTTTCTCCCAATCCTCGGCCGCGAGCGCGCGGCGCGCCAAAGGGAACGCGACCAGTTCTTCGATGCGCATGTGCTCGTAAAGCGTCGCGCGAAATCTCGCGATCTCCTCGACCAGGCTGGCAATTCCCGCCCGGTCCGTCGCGCCGATCGTCGTGGCGAGGTCGTGGATGCGAGTGACCTGGGCCGGAACGTTCTCATGGTCGCGATCCAGCCGGGCCAGAACTTCCCCCGACTCGTTGGAACGGCGGCGGATCTGCGCGAACAGCAGCTCGCTTTCCTTCGGATGATGGAAGCGCTCGGGGAAGGCATGGAAATAGTCGGCGATCAGCGCGACGGTATGCAAGTCCTCGCCCGTCGGCGCGACGGGCAACCTTTGCGCGAGAACGCCGAGCGCATTGGCCACCAGCAGCATGTTGCGGTGTTCGGCCTCGATGACGGCGAGCGCGCGCATTGCGTTCACGCCTCCGCGCTTTCGGCGCCGAGGTAGGCGGCGATCACGTCCGGGTTGCGGCGAACCTCGTCGGGCGTCCCCTCGGCGAGCTTCTTGCCGTAATCGAGCACGACGATGCGCTCTGCGACGTTCATCACCAGCTTCATGTCGTGTTCGACCAGCACGACGGTCACGCCGCGCCGGCCGAGTTCGCCGATCAGCGCCCCGATTTCGTCGGTTTCCGTGTGATTGAGGCCGGCGGCCGGTTCGTCGAGAAACAGCAGCTTCGGCTCGGCGGCGAGCGCTCTGGCGATCTCGAGCCGCTTCAACGCGCCGTAAGGCATCGACCGGGCCTCGGCGTCGACGTAAGGGCCGCAGCCGACGAACGCGAGCAGCTCGGCCGCCTCCTGGCGCGCCGCGCGATCCCTCGCGGCGAGGCCTCCCCAGCGCGCCATCGCCGCCAGCAGGCTCGAATTGAGCCGCAGATGCGCGCCGAGCATCACGTTCTCGATCGCCGAAAGGTTCATCGACACCTGAAGGTTCTGGAAGGTGCGCGAGACTCCGCGGCGCGCCAGACTTTCCGGCGCCATCCCGGCGACCTCCTCGCCGCGCAGGCGGATCGATCCGGAGCTCGGCGCGTAGACGCCGGTGATCAGATTGAACAGCGTGGTCTTGCCGGCGCCGTTGGGGCCGATCACCGCGTGGATCGCGCCTTCGGCGACCTCGAAGCTGACCTGCGAAACGGCGTCGACGCCGCCGAAGCTCTTGGTCAGGTTCTCGACCCGCAGCATGGTCAAGAGTCCTTTCGCCAAAGGAGCGCGTTGAGGCTCGGCGCGATCCCTCGCGGCAAGAAGATCATCGTCGCCACGAGGATGACGCCGAACGCGATCGTCTCATAGCCCTCGAAGCGCGCGAGCAGCTCCGGCGCCAGCGAGAACAGCGCCGCGCCCAGCACCGACCCCCAGATCGACGCCATGCCGCCGACCACCACCATGGTCACCAACTCGACCGATTTCGGGAAGGAGGCGAGGCCCGGCGTGACGAAGCCCTCGTAATGGGCGTAGAGCGAGCCCATCACCGCGGCGACCGTCGCCGACAGCACGAACACGCGGATCTTGAACGCGCTCGCCTCGACGCCGACCGCCCGGGCGGCGGTCTGCGATCCGTGCAGCGCGCGCAGCGCGCGGCCGGCGGGACTGTCGACGAGATTGGCGGCGAGGACGATCGCGGCGATGAGCGTCGCCGCGAACACCCAGTACCACGCCTTCTCGCCGACGACGCGCAGGCCGAGAAGCGAAAAGTCGGGAACCGACATGCCGTCGGGCCCGCCGGTCAAAGCGACCTCGTTGCTCAGCGCGATCGACGCGATGACGCCGAGCCCGAGCGTCGCCATCGCCAGATAGTGCCCCTCGAGACGCAGAATCGCGCGCGCCACGACAAAGGCGAGCGCGCCGACCAGCGCCGCGCTGGCGACGAGCGCCGCCCCCGGCGGCCAATTGAATTGCCCGACCAGAATCGCCGAGCCGTAGGCGCCCAAGCCGAAGAACGCGGCGTGGCCGAGGCTGATCTGGCCGGTGTAGCCGATCAACAAGTTGAGCGCGATGGCGAGCGTCGCGTTGATCGCAATGCGGATCGCCACGTCGAAGTAGTAGGCGTTGGGCAGGATCAACGGCAGAACGACGAGCGCCGCCGCGAACAGCAACGTCGGCGCGCGAGCGAACGCCCAATGCGAGGCGCGGGACGGAGCGCTCGGCGTTGGCGGCGAGGCGGGGCTCATGGGCGCTCAGACTCGGCTGCTGCTCGCGACGCCGAACATGCCGGACGGGCGAAGCAGCAGAATGACCAGCACGATCACGAACGCCGCGGCGTCCTTGTACGCCGAGGAGAGATATCCCGCCGTCAGGCTTTCGAGCAGCCCGAGCGCGAGGCCGCCGGCGACCGCGCCGACGCCGGAGCCGAGCCCGCCGATGGTCGCGGCGACGAATCCCTTCAGTCCGAGCATCACCCCGGCGTCGTAGGAGGTGTTGGCGATCGGCGCGATCAGAATGCCGCCGATCGCGCCCAGCGCGGCCGACAGCGCGAAGCTCACCGACAGAACGCGGCGCGTGTCGACGCCGACGAGTTGCGCGGCGAGGCGGTTGTGCGCGGTGGCGAGGATGCCCTTGCCGAGGCGCGTGCGGCCGAAGAACAGCGCGAGCCCGGCCACCACGACGAGCGTCGTCGCCGCGACCCATAGGCTCTGGGGCAGCATCGTCGCGCCGGCCAAGACGATCGGCTTGTCGCCGGAGAACGGCGGCAGCGTATGGCCGCCCTTGCCCATCGTCGCCTCGACGCCGCCGCGCAGGATCATCGAAACGCCGATGGTGATGATGATGAGGGTGGTGACGTCGGCCCCGCGCGCCGGCTCGATCGCGATCTTGGCGACGATGAGCCCGATCGCGACGACCGCGACAATCGCGCCGACGACCGCGAGCGGCAGGGGCGCTCCCGCGGCGGCGAGAAACGCCGCGATCATGCCGCCGAGCATGATGAATTCGCCTTGGGCGAAATTGATCACCCCCGAGGCGTTATAGATGATCGAGAAGCCGAGCGCCGCGAGCGCGTAAGTCGCTCCGATCGTCAGGCCGGTGAAGATCAATTGCAGGAATTGCGACACGGCCCGGCTTTCGTCATCGCGGAAGGTTCGCGCGAAGGAAGGGGCGAGGCCGCCCCGATCCTTCCGTGCGCGGTCACTCAACCAGCTTCCATTTGCCGTCGCGAATCTCGATCATGCGGAAAGCCTTGTCGCTGAGCCCGAGATGATCCTCGGGCGACATCGCGACGAGGCCGCCGGTGCCGACGTAGCCCTTGGTCTTTTCGATCTCGTCGCGGACCTTGGCCTTGTCGACCGACCCGGCGCGCTCGACCGCCGCCTTCCAAATCAAGAACGCGTCGCGCGCGTGCCCGCCGAAGGTCGAGACGTCGGAGCCGGTCTTGGCGGTGTAGAGCGCGACATAATCTTTCAGCACCGCCTTTTGCGGATCGGAATCGGCGAGCTGATCGGGGACGAGAATCGCCGCGGCGGGCAAGCGCTCGCCTTCGGCCGCTCCGCCCGCGAGGCGGATGAACTCCTGGCTGGCGACGCCGTGCGACTGATAGACGGGCAATTTGATGCCGAGCTGGGCGATATCCTTGGCGACGACCGCCGGCCCTTCGCCGAGGCCGAAAACGAAGATCGCCTGCACGCCGTCGTTCGCGCGGATCTTGGCGAGCTGGGCGGTCACGTCGGTGTCCTTGGGACCGTAGGTCTCGTCCGCGACGATTTCGACGCCGGCCTTGGGCGCCGCGGCGAGCGTCTCCTTGCGGCCGGACTGGCCGAAGCCCGAGGTCTCCGACAACAGCGCGATCTTGGTCAGGCCGCGCGCCTTGGCGTCGGCGAAGACGCGCTCGGCGGCCATGCGGTCGTTGTGGGCGACCTTGAACATCCATTTCTTCACCGGGTCGACGATGACGACGCCGCCGGCGAGGGAAATGAAAGGGATTTCCGCCCGTTCGGCCTGCGGATACATCGCCATCGTCGCGCCCGTGGTGGTGCCGCCGAGGAGAACGTCGACATGATCGTCCTCGATCAGCCGCTTGGCGAAGCCGTTGGCGCGCGCCGCGTCCGAACCGTCGTCGTAAGAGACGAGTTCGATCGGGCGGCCCAGCAGTCCGCCCTCGGCGTTGGTCTTCTCGACATAGATCCGCAAGGTTTTCAGCTCGGGCTCGCCGAGGAAGGCGGCCGGCCCCGTCACCGAGAGCACCGAGCCGATCCGGATCGGGTCGGCGGCGAGAGCGAGCGAGCCCGCAGCGAACAGCGCGGCTGCGGCGAGCAAGGCTCGGAAAAGGCTTCTCATGCGTTTCCCCCCAACGATCTATCACCGGTCCCCGTCGGCGCGAGGCGGTTTACGTAACATGCCTTCTCACGGCCTGTCAGCAATCAACCGGGGCATGCGACATTGCGCGCCGCTGGCCGGGGGGGCGCCAAATTCGCCGTAGGCGCACGAGCCGCGGCGGAGCCCGCGCCGGCCGCTCAATGGGCGCGCTGGACCGCGAACTCCACCGCGTCGAGCAACGCATGCTTCCAGGGCGAGGACGGGAACAGCTCCAGCGCGTCGCGGGCCATGGCGCCGTAGTGGCG
>JBEKFO010000117.1:0-10087 GCA_050013275.1 Roseiarcus sp.
GCTTAAGCCGTCGGCAACGATGCGCATGGCAACATCCGGACTGGAACCGGCGCCGGCATCGGAGATGATCATCACCGCCTTTTCCGGATAGTTCGTGGTCTGCGCGATTGCCGACGTGGCCACTGGCGGCGCCAGCAGGCACAGGACGGCGATGCACGACAAATACCCGCGAATATTCATGGGTCACTCCCTTACAGATGTTCTTTTTATATTTACGAATGCAGCCGCCGCGGCCGCGCCGGGCGCACGCGTTCCTCGGTCGGGTTGTCCTCGAACAGCTCGGCGAGCTTTTCGGTCATGACGCCGCCGAGCTCCTCGGCGTCGACGATGGTGACGGCGCGGCGGTAGTAGCGCGTCACGTCGTGGCCGATGCCGATGGCGATCAGCTCGACCGGCGAGCGCGTCTCGATATCCTCGATTATCCAACGCAAGTGGCGCTCCAGATAATTTCCCGGATTGACCGAGAGCGTCGAATCGTCGACCGGCGCGCCGTCGGAGATCATCATCAAAATTTTGCGCGACTCCGAGCGCGCGAGTAGCCGCTTATGCGCCCAGTCGAGCGCCTCGCCGTCGATGTTTTCCTTGAGCAGGCCCTCGCGCATCATCAGGCCGAGGTTCTTGCGCACGCGCCGCCACGGCGCGTCGGCGCTCTTGTAGATGAGGTGGCGCAGATCGTTGAGCCGGCCGGGATTGGCCGGCTTGCCCGCCTGCAACCAAGCCTCGCGCGCCTGGCCGCCCTTCCAGGCGCGGGTGGTGAAGCCGAGAATCTCGACCTTGACGCCGCAGCGCTCCAGCGTGCGCGCGAGGATGTCGGCGCAGGTCGCCGCGACCGTGATCGGACGCCCACGCATCGAGCCGGAATTGTCGATCAGCAGCGTCACCACGGTGTCGCGGAACTCCATGTCCTTTTCCTGCTTGAAGGACAGCGGTTGCTGCGCATCGATGATGACGCGCGGCAGACGCGCGGAGTCGAGAATGCCCTCTTCGAGATCGAATTCCCAGGCGCGGTTCTGTTGCGCCATCAGCCGGCGCTGCAGTCGGTTGGCGAGCCGGGCGACGACGCTGGAGAGGTTCTGCAACTGCTTGTCGAGATAGTCGCGCAGGCGCTGCAATTCGTCGGGCTCGCACAGATCCTCGGCGTTGACCACCTCGTCGAATTTCGTCGTGTAGGCCTTGTAGTCGGGCCCGCGCCGCTCGGCGCCCGACGAGGGCCCCGGCCGGTTCTCGGCCGCTTCCTCGGATTCGCCGGCTTCGGTCTCATCGGGAAATTCGGACGATGGCGCGTCGGCGGCCTCCATCGCGCCCTCTTCGAGCGCGTCGGCCGATTCGTCCGACGTCTCCATCTCCATCGCGTCCTTGGATTCCTGCTCCTCGCCCTCGCCTTCGCCCTGCTCGGCGTTTTCCGGCGGCGCGTTTTCGTCCGACGCCTCCTCGCTCTCGTCGGCGTCGGCCTCCGACTCGCTGGCCATGTCGAGCGAGGCGAGCAGCCGATGCACCGACTTGGCGAATGCGCGCTGGTCGAGAATGGCGCCGCCGAGCTTGTCGAGCTCCGCGCCGGCCTTGGCTTCGACGACGGGACGCCAGAGCTCGACCAGGCGAGACGCCCCACTCGGCGGCTTAAGGCCGGTCAGCCTTTCGCGCACCAGCATCGCGACGGCGTCCTCCAACGGCGCCTCGTCGCGATCGCGCGCCTCGGCGAAGGGGCTGCGATGGTAGCGGTCGTCGAGCATCGCCGTGAGGTTCGAGGCGACGCCCTCCATGCGCCGCGCGCCGATCGACTCGACGCGCGCCTGCTCGACCGCGTCGAACAGCGTGCGCGCCGCGGGATTGATCGGCGCAAAGCGACGGTGGATGGCGTCGTTGTGGCAGGCGAGGCGCAGCGCCATCGAATCGGCGAGGCCGCGCAAGATCGCCGCCTCGCGCGGATTGGGCTTACGCGGCGGCTCGGGCAGGCGCGCACGCGCCCCCTCGGGGCCGCTGACCAGGGCGGGCTTGTCGGCGGCGAACGCGATCTCCAGCTCGGGATGGCGCGCCATCGCACGCGTGCACGAGGCGACCGCGCGCTTGAACGGCTCGTTGGGCGCTTCCGCCTTGCCGGCGGGCTTGCGGTTGCTGGGCTTGACGTCGACGGTCGCCATCGAGGGCGCCTCGCTCAGCTCAGCGCGACGTTCAACGCGCTTTCCGGCAATTCCTGGCCGAAGCAACGCTGATAGAACTCCGCGACCAAGGTGCGCTCGAGCTCGTCGCACTTGTTGAGGAAGGTCAGGCGGAAGGCGAAGCCGATGTCCTTGAAAATCTCGGCGTTCTCCGCCCAGGTGATGACCGTGCGCGGGCTCATCACCGTGGAGAGGTCGCCGTTGATGAAGGCGTTGCGGGTGAGATCGGCGACGCGCACCATCTTGTTGACGATGTCGCGCCCCTCCTTGCCGCCGCGATAATGCGGCGCCTTGGCGAGCACGATGTCGACTTCCTTGTCGTGCGGCAGATAATTGAGCGTCGCCACGATCGACCAGCGGTCCATCTGGCCCTGATTGATCTGTTGGGTGCCGTGATAAAGTCCCGAAGTATCGCCCAGGCCGATAGTGTTGGCGGTGGCGAACAGCCGGAACCCCGGGTGCGGGCGGATGACGCGGCGCTGATCGAGCAGCGTCAGCCGCCCCGAGACCTCCAGCACGCGCTGAATGACGAACATCACGTCAGGGCGTCCGGCGTCGTATTCGTCGAAGCACAGCGCGATATTGTTCTGCAGCGCCCAGGGCAGCATGCCGTCGCGAAATTCGGTGATCTGCTTGCCGTCCTTGAGCACGATCGCGTCCTTGCCGACCAGATCGATGCGCGAGACGTGGCTGTCGAGATTGATGCGCACCAGCGGCCAGTTCAACCGTGCGGCGACCTGCTCGATATGGGTCGACTTGCCGGTGCCGTGATAACCGGTGATCATCACGCGGCGGTTGTAGGCGAAGCCGGCGAGGATCGCCAAAGTAGTGTCGCGATCGAAGAGGTAGTCGGGATCGAGATCGGGCACATGTTCGTCCCCGGCCGAATAGGCCGGGCATTCCATGTCGGAATCGATGCGAAAGGCTTTTCGAACGGAAATTCGTGTGTCCGGCTCGCCGGCGACGGCTGGCGGCGTTTCGGTCGGCGACGGCGTATGCGCGGCTCTCATCTGTCCTCCATGCCCCGTCGCCGCAGCGGCGGGGTGACAACTCGATATATAAGCGCCCGCCGCCCCCGGCGAAACGCCGGTCGCGACCTCGCGTTTTCGGCAATTCCGGCGCAGGGGGCTTCAGGCGGCCTTCAGACCAGCTTGTTCACCCTCAGGTAATTATAGGCCTGAATGATTTCGCGCAATTTGTCTTCGGACGAGCGGTCGCCGCCGTTGGCGTCGGGGTGATGGCGCTTGACCAGCTCCTTATAGCGCGCCTTGATAGTGATTTCGGTCGCGTTGGCCTCGAGATCGAGCGTGAACAGCGCCTTTAGCGCAAGCGCGTTGTAGCGAGGCGCCTGCGCGGCGTCGCCGCTTCGCCGGGCGCCGCGCCGGCGCATCGAACGCGCCTCCGCGTAGACGGTCTCGTCGACGTGCTGCGCTCCTTGTGCGCCGCCGCGCGGACCCATTTTCCAGGTCGGCCGGTGGCCGATCGTTTCGGCCTGGCGAAACTTGGCGAAGGCTTCGTCGTCCATTCCACGGAAATAGTCGTAGGTCGCGTTATATTCCCTGACGTGGTCGATGCAGAAACAGAAATATTCGCCCTCGCGGTCACGCCCCTTGGGCGCGCGAAACACGCCGTCCGCCTTGCAGCCGGGATAGCTGCAGGGCGTCGCCGCGGCGGGCTCGGCGGCCTTGCGCTTGGGCTTGACCCGTATCCGATCGAACAATCGCGAATTGAGATCCATCTGGAAACCTTAGGCGCCGACTCGCCGGCCGGCAAGCATCGAGTTGCGCGCCGCCCTATTTTGGCGCCAAGCGGATAACGACCCGTGACCAAAACGCAACGCGCCCGTCTTTGACAAGTCGCGCGCCTCAGGGCAAGTCGCGGGCGAACACGAAGAGAGCGACGCCCATGACCATGAAGGAACGGATCGCGGCCAAATTGTCGCAAGGCCTCCACCCCATGACGCTCGATATCGTCGACGAATCGGATCGCCACAAGGGCCATGCGGGCGCGCGCGAAGGCGGCGAGACGCACTTTCGCATTCATATCGTCAGCCAAGCCTTCGCCGGCAAGGGTCGACTCGAGCGTCATCGCATGGTCAACGCCCTGCTCGCGGACGAATTGGCGGCCGGCGTCCACGCGCTCGCGCTCAAGACGGCCGCGCCGGGCGAACCATGAGCGAAAGGCCGGCGGCGCCGGGCTTCGGACCCTACGCATTCGAACTGACCGAGGACGAGGCGCGCGTCGCCGCGGCGCGAGCGGGGCTGCGCGGCGCGCTGGCGGGACGCCTGACCTCGGCTCATTTCGCGCCGCTGGCCGCCTTCGTCCTGGCGATTTCCTTCACCGCGATCCTCGCGCTGACCGGGCTCGTCAGCCGGCGCTTCGGCGAGGTCGCGCTATTGCTGGCGATCGCCGCCTTCATGGCGCAGCGCCTGACGACGCTCCGACGGTTCGCCGCGGCGCGGCGCGCCAGCGTCAGCGAATTCGAGGCGATGCGGGACGCCGGGCCGCTGGTCGTGAGCGTCGACGAGACCGGGCTCGGCCTTGGCGGCGCGGCACCGGCGCGCTGGAATTTCGTCGATTGCCTCGAAGCCGAGGACGCCGGCGGCCTCATCTATCTCTGGCCGCGATCAGGCCTCCCGGCGATCGTGCCGACCCGCGTTTTCGAAGGCGCCGAGGCCGCCGCCGAGTTCGTCGAATTCCTCCGTGGACGCCTGCCGCGTCGCCTTGCTCTGCCCCCGCCCGGCCGTTAGAACGCTTCATTTGGCGCTGGGGGAGTTCAGGGGCCGATGCGGATTGCAATGGTGGGCGCCGGCTATGTCGGCTTGGTGTCAGGCGCATGTCTGGCCGATTTCGGTCATGAAATCGTCTGCATCGACAAGGACGCCGCCAAAATCGCCGCCCTGCGCGAGGGCCAGGCTCCCATCTACGAACCGGGCCTCAGCGAACTCGTCGTCGCCAACCAACGCGCCGGCCGGCTTTTCTTCACCACCGACATCGCCGAGGGCATGCGCGGCGCGCAGGCGGTGTTCATCGCGGTCGGCACCCCGACGCTCCCCGGCGACGGCGCGGCCGATATGCGCTACGTCTTTCAAGCGGCGCGCGAGATCGGCGACGCGATCGATTCGTTCGTCGTCGTCGTCAACAAGTCGACGTCGCCGATCGGAACCTGCGACGCAATCGAGCGATTGATCGGCGAGCGCGTCGCCAAGGATCGTTTCGTCGTGGTCTCCAACCCGGAGTTCCTGCGCGAGGGCGCTGCGATCGACGATTTCAAACAGCCTGATCGTGTGGTCGTCGGCGTCGAGGACGACGCGGCGCGCCTCGTCATGCGCGAAATCTATCGGCCGCTCGAGCGCAACGGCAGCCCGATCGTCTACACGAGCCGGCGCACCTCGGAACTGATCAAGTACGCCGCCAACGTCTATCTCGCGATGAAGGTCACCTTCATCAACGAGATCGCGGACCTGTGCGAAAAGGTCGGCGGCGACGTGCTCGACGTCGCCAACGGCATCGGCCTCGACAAGCGCATCGGCCGCAGATTTCTCAATCCCGGTCCAGGCTTCGGCGGCTCGTGCTTTCCCAAGGACACCTTGGCGCTGACGAAACTCGCCATCGACGCGCGCTCGCCGATGCGCCTCGTCGAAACGCTGGTCGACGTCAACGAGAAGCGCAAGGTCGCGATGGCGCACAAGATCGTCAAGGCGTGCGGCGGCTCGGTCAACGGCAAGACGATCGCCGTGCTCGGCCTGACCTATAAGCCCAACACCGACGACATGCGCGACGCCCCGAGCCTCGTCATCGTGCCGATCTTGCAAGCCCACGGCGCGCGGATCGTCGCCTTCGATCCGGAAGGCGCCAAGTCGGCCGAGGCGCTGCTGCCCGGCGTCGAATTCGCCAGCGGGCCCTATGCCTGTCTCGAAGGCGCCGACGCTGTGGTCGTCATCACCGAGTGGGATGCGTTTCGCGCGCTCGACCTCGCGCGCGTCAAGGCCGCCCTGCGCGAGCCGGTGGTGATCGACCTGCGCAACATCTATTCCCTGGAAACGATGAGCGCGCTCGGCTTCCGCTACGAGGGCGTCGGTCGCGGCGCCGCTGCTTAGGCAGGATTTTCGTCGGAGATCCGGCGCCGCTTCCCCGGCGCCCCGTTTACAATCAAGATCGCCAACTTCGACGCTTGCGAGGCCCCTATTGGCGCCCATCCGCCTGATCTGTCTCGACGCCGACGACACGCTTTGGGACCACGAGAGTTACTTTCGCCTGTCCACCGAGCGCTTCGTCGAACTGCTCGCGCCTTTCGCCGACCCATCGCTTACGGAAGAGCGGCTGGTTGCGATGGAAAGCCGCAGTTTGAGCCTCTATGGCTACGGTGTGAAGGGCTTCACGCTCTCGATGCTGGAGACCGCGCTGGAAATCGCCGGCGATCGCTTGCCCGCGGCGACGACGGGCGCCATTTTGGCCCTCGGGCGCGACCTGATGCGCCATCCGATCCATCTCATCGACGGCGTCGTCGAGGCTTTGGGCCCCTTGGCCGAGCGCGGAAGCCTGGTGTTGGTCACCAAAGGCGACTTGTTTCATCAGGAGTCCAAGCTTGCGGCGTCCGGGATCGGCGATCGGTTCTCCGGCGTCGAGATCGTCAGCGAGAAGACCGCCGACACCTACCGCCGCATTTTCGTCCGATACCGCGTCCAGCCCGACGAAGCGGTCATGGTCGGCAATTCGCTGCGCTCCGATATCCTCCCCGCCCTGGAGGCGGGCGCCTATGCGGCGCATGTCCCCCATGAGCTGGTGTGGGCGCATGAGCGCGCCGAGACGCCCGCAGCCCAGCCGCGCTTTCGCCAATTGGCGTCGCTTCGCGAGCTTCCGGCCTGGCTCGACGAAATTGCCGCCGCCGCCCGAATTTGACTTCCCCCTCTTGGCCGCTTAAGAGCCGCGCTTATCTTCGTCAGGTTCTCGCCTCGTCGATAAGCCGCCTGTCCCATCGAGGCCAGCGGTCGCCGTCCGGCAGCGCGTCGCGCCCCCGGGCGTTTTCGCGTTGGCGCCGGATGAAGAGCGGCGGGGAGGCGGTAGGCAATAGGCAGTAGGCAGTTTCCCCATTGCCTACTGCCCACTGGCTACTGCCCTTCTTCTGACTTTTGGAGCGGACCCATGTTCGAGAGCCTCTCGGAAAAGCTCTCCGGCATATTGGACAAACTGACCGGCCGCGGCGCCCTCTCCGAGGACGACGTCAACGCCGCCATGCGCGAAGTGCGCCGTGCGCTGCTCGAGGCGGACGTGGCGCTCGAAGTCGTGCGCTCCTTCATCGACCGCACCCGCACCAAGGCGGTCGGCGCGGCGGTGATCAAGTCGGTCAAGCCCGGACAGATGGTCGTCAAGATCGTCCACGATTCGCTGGTCGAGACGCTCGGCGGCGAATCCCAGGCGATCGACCTCAACGCGCCGGCGCCTGTGGCGATCATGCTGGTCGGCCTGCAAGGCGCGGGCAAGACGACCACTGCGGCGAAAATCGGCAAGCGCCTCACCGAGCGCAACAAGGCCAAGGTTCTGATGGCCTCGCTCGACGTCAAGCGCCCCGCCGCCCAGGAGCAGCTCGCGGTGTTAGGGCGCCAGGTCGGCGTCGACACGCTGCCGATCGTGCCCGGCCAGGACCCCGTGGCGATCGCGCGGCGCGCCGAAAGCGTCGCGCGCTTGCAGGGCTACGACGTGGTGTTGCTCGACACGGCGGGCCGCACCCATATCGACGAGCCGCTGATGGCCGAAATGGCCGAAATCCGCGACGCCGCCAAGCCGCATGAAATCCTGCTGGTCGCGGACGCCCTCACCGGCCAGGACGCGGTCAATCTCGCCAAGAATTTCAACGAACGGGTCGGCGTCACGGGCATCGTGCTGACGCGCGTCGACGGCGACGGCCGCGGCGGCGCGGCGCTGTCGATGCGGGCGGTCACCGGCAAGCCGATCAAGCTCATAGGCGTCGGCGAAAAGATGGACGCGCTGGAGGAGTTCCATCCCCAGCGCCTCGCCGACCGCATCCTGGGCATGGGCGACATCGTCAGCCTGGTCGAAAAGGCGGCCCAGACGATCGACGCCGAGAAGGCGGCCAAGATGGCCGAGAAGATGCGCAAGGGCGTCTTCGACCTCAACGACCTTTCCGATCAGCTCGCGCAGATCGAGAAACTAGGCGGCATGGGCGGCATCATGGGGATGTTGCCCGGCATGGCCAAGCTCAAGGACCAGCTCGCCTCGGCCCATCTCGACGAGAAAGTCATCAAGCGCCAGCGCGCGATCATTTCCTCGATGACGCCCTTCGAGCGGCGCAATCCCGACCTGCTCAAGGCCTCGCGCAAGAAGCGCATCGCCAGCGGCGCCGGCGTCAGCGTCGAATTGATCAATCGCCTGCTCAAGCAGCATCGCCAGATGGCCGACATGATGAAGGCGATGGGCGCCTCGGCCGGCAAGCGCGGCATGATGGGCAAGCTCGGCCAGATGATGGGCATGGGCGGCGGCATGCCGGCGCCCAGCGCCGAGCAATTGGAAGCGTTTCAGAAGCAGCTCGGCGGCGCCGGCGCGCCGCAAGGCCTTGCCAATGCCCCAGGCATTCCCGAGGCGCCGCCGCCGGGCGCATTCAATCTTCCCCCGCAGTTTCCCGGCCTACCGGGCCTCGGCGGCGGCTTCAACCCGTTCGGGGTCAAGAAGAAATGACGCCCCGAGCCTCTTCGCACATTCCCCAACCCAAGTTCTCGAGATCAACCGGAAGGAAATGAAATGTCCCTGAAAATCCGTCTCTCCCGCGGCGGCGCCAAGAAGCGTCCGTTCTATCGCATAGTCGTGGCCGACGCGCGCATGCCGCGCGACGGCCGCTTCGTCGAGAAGATCGGCACTTTCGATCCCATCAAGCCCAAGGACGATGCGACGCGCGTCGTGCTCGACGCCGAGAAGGCCAAGGCCTGGCTCGCCAAGGGCGCCCAGCCGACCGACCGCGTGCTGCGCCTGCTCGACGGCCTCGGCCTCGCCAAGCGCGAGGCGCGCAACAATCCCGAGAAGGCCCAGCCGAAGAAGAAGGCGCAGGAGCGCGCCGCCGCGGCGGTGGCCGCCGCCGAGAAGGCCGCCGCCGCAGCCGGCTGATCGTAAGCGGCCATGCCGACGCCTGGGCGTCTCATTCCGTTGGGCGTCTTCGGCGCCGCGCAAGGCGTGCGCGGCGAAGTCAGGGTCAAATCGTACACCGAGGACCCCAAGGCGATCGGCGCCTACGGCGCGCTGACCGACAAGGCCGGCGCGCGCGTCTTCGCCTTCGAGTCGTTGCGCCCACTCAAGGACGAAATGCTGGTGGCGCGTGTGAAGGGCGTTGCTACGCGCGAAGCGGCAGAGGCGCTGAACGGCGCCGAACTCTTCGCCCGGCGCGAGCAATTGCCGCCGCCTGGCGAAGACGAATTCTACTACGACGATCTCATCGGCCTCGCCGCGATGACGCGCGAAGGCGTCGGCCTCGGCCGCGTCGTCGCGTTGAGCAATTTCGGCGCGGGCGACATCTTGGAGATTGCGCCGGAGAGCGGCGGCGAGACGCTGCTGCTGCCGTTCACCAAGGCGGTCGCGATCGAGATCGATTTTTCCGCAGGGCGGATCGTCGTCGAGCCGCCGCGCGAGATCGAGGGCGAGGAAGAAGAATAGGCGCGACGGCGTTCAGGCCCTCAACTTCGCCGCCCCCGCGCCGCCCCGCGCCAACGCCTGCGCGCGGATGATTTCGTAAACCGCTTGCGCCGCCGGCGAAAAGTCGCGATGGCGTAGCGCGATGAGACTGTAAGGCTGCACGACGATCGAAAAGTCCGTCGGCAGAATCGTGAGCGCGCCAGGCGCGAGGCCTTGGCAGGCGAACTTGGCGGCCTCGACCGACAACGGCGCGATCGCGTCTGAGCCGGCGACCAGCATCATCGTCAGCA
>JBEKFO010000118.1:0-10038 GCA_050013275.1 Roseiarcus sp.
GAACCAATAGCGATGGATGCTGCAGCCCCAGGTCGAACTCCACAGGAACGACTGCCGGTTCTCCTCCATGCAGATGCCGTTGGGAAGGATGACCTTGTAGACTTCCGTGCGCGTCGTCCCGTCGTTCGGGTTGTAGCAGATGATGCGGCCGTTGGGCCGCGACTCCAGCGCGTCGACCATCCAGTCCCACAGTTCATAGCGTTTTGTCGCCTCGCTGAAGAACACCCGGCCGTCGTATGCGATATCGAGATCGTCAGGCAGGCGCAGGCGGGAATCGTCGATGATCGACAGCACCGTCCGGTTGGTCTCGTCGGTGAGCTTGATCACCTCGCGCTGCGGCGTGATCTTGAAGACGCCCATGCCGCCGATGCAGACGTGGAGATTGCATCCCGCGTCCATCGCCAGGCCGAGCGGATGGCCGCCGATATGGGCGAAGACCTCGCGGCGTTTGTAATCGGGCGCCATGAAGCGCACGATGTCGCCGCCGCGATTGCCGCAATAGAGATTGTCGTCGCGGTCGAAGATGACGTCTTCCGGCCCGTCGAGTTCGCCGAGGCCGATCGCCTCGGCGCCGCGCAGCCGGTCGTTCATCGCATAGGGCGAGCCTGAGCCGGCCGCGGTCTCGGGCAACTGCCCCAGCCGGTAATAGGTCGGCGACACATAGGCCCGCGCCAGAACCTTGTGGCGGTTCTTGACCCAGCGCACGTCGATCGCGACCGCGAGCAGGAGGATGCTGCCGAGAACGAGCGAGCTGTGGCCGCTGCTCAATCCCATGCGGATCAGGCTGTTCTGAACCAGGACGACGATGATCGTGCCGAGAACGGCCTTGAAGATCGAGCCGCGCCCGCCCCCGAGACTGACGCCGCCCAGCACGACCGCAGTGAGGATCGTGATCTCCATGCCCATGCCGACTTCGGAACCGGCGCTCGACAGGCGGGCGGCATAGAAGACCGACGCCACGCCCACCAGCATTCCTGAGATGACGTAGGTGGCGCAAACGGTGCCGCGCACTCTGATGCCGGCGTTGTAGGCGGAGCGGCGGGAGCCGCCGACCGCGAGAACGTGCCAGCCGAAACGCATGCGCGTGAGCACGACATGCGCGACGACGCACGCAATGGCGACGAACACGACGCTGGACGGCACGCCGAACACCGAGCCCAATCCGAGGAAGTCCCACGTGTCCGAGGGATTGAACGCGGGGCCGACGGTCATCGCGTAGGCGAGCACCAGGACATCGGAAATGGCGCGGAAGATGATCAACGTCACCAGCGTCGTCAGAAACGCGCGCAGGCGCAGAAAGCCGATCAAGACGCCATTGACCAGGCCGACCGCGCCGCCGACCAGCATCACGATCGGAATGGCGACGGCGAGCGGCAATTGCTGATAGTTGATCAGCGTCAGGGCGGCGAAATTGCACAGTGCGAAGTTCGAGCCGACGCTGAGGTCGATGCCGCCGCCGAGCATGACGAATGTCATGCCGACAGCGATGAACATATCCTCGCCGAACACCCGCGCGACGCCCGACACGGCGTTCATCGACAGGAATTCCGGCATCGCCAATCCGAAGTAGGCGACCACGATGCCGAGGATCAGGAATGGAATTGCCGTGTCGATCCAGGTCTTGGTCAGAATTTCACCCACCAGATGATCGGGGATCAGCCGGTACCTCCAGCGGGTAAAGGTTTCAGATGCCGACATCTGCGATGGCTCCGCTCATGGGAATAGGCGGGCGGCGCGACGAGCGCCGCGCCGCCCTGGCTTGGCGAAGACGACTATTCCGCCACCGGCGCCGAGCCCTTCAGATCGTCGGCCGCCCAGCACGACGCGGAGGCGAGCGTGTCTTTGGTGACCCACCGCATCGGCGCATAGAGCGTGAAAGGCGCGCTCCCCGGCTTCGGATGGGTCTCGAGCAGCATCTTCACGACGTCGTTCAGGTCGCGCGTCATGCCCGGAAGGTCATAACTGAGATAGGCGCTGTAATTGCCATTCTCGATGTTGACGCAGGCGTTCGCCTTGGCGCCGCCTCCGTTGGTGGCGAGAAAGACCTTGCCCTGCATGCCGGCCTCGCGCACCGCCGCGGCGGTGCCGACGTCGTCGCCGTCCCAGATGCCCATGATGCCGCAAAGGTCCGGGTTCTGCTTCAAGATCGTCGTAGTGAGAGCGTGCGCCTTAGTCGCGTCGAAATCGGACGCCTGCGTCGAAACCAAGTGGAGTTCCGGATGCTTGGCCAAGGCCGCGTTCGCTTCGCGGCCGAAATCGATCGTCGCCGAATCGGTGACCATGCCGGTGATGATGGCGATCTTGCCGTTCTTGCCGTCCTTGCCGCAGACGTCGGCGAGTTTCTCGACTTCGGCCGACCCCAGCCGGCCGAAGTCGGGGCCGACGAACGCGTCGCCGTTGGCGGCCGACTTCACTTCCATCTGAACGATGTTGATGCCCGCGGCCATCGCCTTTGGAATGATGCGGTTATAGGTCTGCATGTCCAGCGGCTGCAGGATCAGAACGTCGGGCTTCTCGTCGATGAAGGCGTTCACCGCCTGCAGGGCGGACTCCACGTTCCAGTTCGCGTCCACCGACTTCACGGTGTAGCCCAGCGCCTTGGCCTGGTCCTTCAGCGCGGTGTCGAGCCCCTGGCTGAGGTCGAAACCCAAAGACATGGGCACGTAGTCGACATGCTTGCCCTTCAACGATTGATAGAAGACCTTCGCGGAACCGACGTCGTCGGCGGCGCGCGCCGGCGCAAGCGGACCGGCTACGCAAACCGCCGCAGCCAGCGTCAAAATTGTCAGACTCTTCATATCGTTCCTCCTCCTCGTCGTCTTGTTTGGTCGGCGCCGCAATTCCGGGAAACGCCCCCAATCCTCAGATGTCCCCATGTTGCGCCGTCTGTTCGTCCCGGGGGTTGAGAAGCGTGTCGATGACGAGTGCGACCAACAGGATCATGCTCTTCACGACGTTTTGGGTTGTGTAGCTGAGATCCATGATCGTCATGCCGTTTACCAGCACGCCCATCAGCAGCGTGCCGACGATGACGTTGCGGATGCCGCCTTTGCCGCCGCTGAGACCGATGCCGCCGAGGACCACGACCAGGATGACATCGTACACCAGCGTCGACAGCGCGATGCGCGTGTTCATGCTCGCCACCGCGGTCGCGCTGACGAGGCCTGCGGCGAACGCGATCGCCGCCGAAATCACGTATTGAAGGACGATGATCGGACGCACCGGAATGCCGGTGATCCTCGCCGCCAGCGGGTTGTCGCCAATTCCGTAAATGAAGCGCCCGACTTTCAGGTGGCGCAGGAAAAGATATCCCAGAAAGCAGACCCCCGCGAAGATGATGACCGGGGTCGGCACACTGAGAATTTCGCTGCTGCCGATGTGATAGAACCAACCGTCGCCGGGCGGCAGGTAAGCCACGTCGAGCGGGAAAAAGAAGGTCTTGCCAAAACCGTAGATGACCACGCCCATCGCGAGGGTGGCGAAGATCGCCGGAATTTCCGCGTAGGCCACGAGAAACCCGTTGATCAACCCGACCGCCACGGCGAAGCCGATCGCGAGCGCAGTCGCGACCGGCGCCGGCGCGCCGCGGTTGAGCATGTCGAGAAGCCAGGCGCCCGACAGCGCCATGGTGGAAACCATCGACAGGTCGATGCCGCGCCCGATGATCGTGATCGCCATCCCCACGCCGAGAATGCCGAGAATCGACACATTCTGAATCAGCGACAGAATGTTGCCCGGATCGAGAAAGCGATCTTGCGTCACCGAGAAAAAGGCGAACAGCGCGATCGCGATAAGCACCACGATGCGTTCCTGATTCAGGCGGACAGTCATTCTGGGCGCCCCCTCCCAACGTCGGTTGCGTCAGGCGGCGGTTCCGCTCCCTCGCAACTGAACGAGTGTTCGTTCGTTGTCGACATATTCGCCGGCCGACCTCGATCTGTCAACAGCAAACTTGACGCCTTTGGGAAATTGCGCACTTTGCAATGCGTCGTGCGCTAAATGACCGCTCGTTCGATCCATGGCGTGAAATACCTTGAAAGCCGCACCATTGCGCGTCTTGACACACAGTCCGGATTGCAGATACCGTGCAGTCCATATGAACGAGCGTTCGTTCACGTATCGGCGCGGTCGGCGGCGCTTCGGGAACTGACGCGTTTTGGGTGGAACGTCCTGGGCGCACTCGCATGATCGAATTCGCAATTGCAAACCGTGTCGCGACCGTCGTTCTCAACCGACCGCCGGCGAACGCCATCAATCTGCAGTGGGTCGCGCGCTTCCAAGCCATCCTCGACGATCTCGACAAGCGCGACGATTGGAACGTGTTGCACATCCGCAGCGCGTTGCGACTATTCTCCGCCGGCGCTGACATCAAGGAGATGCGCGCGGCTTTCGAGTCGGCAGACGGGCCCGCTCCGCTGATCGCGGCGGTAAGAGACTACCAGCGGCTATTCGCCCGCATCGAGGCGTTGCCGCAAGTCACCCTTGCCGAGATCGGCGGCGCGGCGATGGGCGGCGGATTCGAGTTGGCGCTGTCCTGCGACATGCGCGTCGTGGCCGACGAGGCGCGCATTGGACTACCGGAGATCCGCCTCGGCTTGCTGCCCGGCGCCGGCGGCACGCAACGATTGACGCGCTTGTGCGGCCGCGCCGTGGCCATCCGCGTCATCGCCGGCGCCGAGATGGTCGATGGTCAGACTGCGGTGCAGCTGGGCATGGCGCAATGGCATTTTCCCGCCAGTCAACTGGAGGAAGCCGCGGTGCAGATCGCACGCCGCTACGCCGACCAGCCGGCGCTGGCGGGGCGCCTCGCCAAAGGTTGCATCGAGGCGGCGCTCGACCCGACCTCGGCGCACGGGTTCGACCTCGAGTTCGAGGGCAGCAAGACGCTGCTGGAGAGCGCCGAGACCGGCGCGCTGATCGCGCGCTTCCTTGCCGCCAAGGCGGGCAATTGATCGCAGCGCCGCCGATCCGCGCACAGAGGTTTAGGAGTTTCGTTATGACATTGGCCCACGACAGCAAGCGCGGCGACTTCTCGAACTACCGGCCGGAGCACTTCCTCTGGTCGGTCGAGGGCAAGGTCGCGACGATCACTCTCAACAAGCCCGAACGCAAGAATCCGTTGACGTTCCAATCTTACGCCGAGCTCCGCGACGCCTTTCGCAATCTCGCCTATTGCGACGCCATCAAGGCGGTGGTCATCGCCGGCGCCGGCGGCAACTTCTGCTCCGGCGGCGACGTCCACGACATCATCGCCCCGCTCATCAAGTTCCAGGAGGCAGGCGACACCGCCGCGATCCTGGAGTTTGCCCGCATGACCGGCGACTTGGTCAAGGCGATGCGCAACTGTCCGCAGGTCGTCATCTCAGCCGTTCAAGGCGTTTGCGCCGGCGCGGGCGCCATCATCGCGATGGCTTCGGACCTGCGTTTCGGCACGCCCGCCAGCAAGGTCGCATTCCTTTTCGTGCGTGTCGGCCTTTCCGGCGCCGACATGGGCGCCTGCGCCATGCTGCCGCGAATCATCGGCGCCGGTCGGGCCGCCGAACTGCTGTATTCCGGGCGCGTCATGGGCGGCGAGGAGGCGGAGCGCTGGGGCTTCTACAACAGGCTGTGCGCGCCGGAGGCCGTGTTGAATGAGGCCCAGGCCATGGCGACGAATCTGGCCGCCGGCCCGACCTACGCGCACGCGATGACCAAGCGCTGCCTTCATCAAGAATGGACCATGGGCGTCGACGAAGCGATCGAAGCCGAGGCCCAGGCGCAGACGCTCTGTATGCTCACCCGCGACTTCAAGCGGGCCTACCACGGCTTCATCGAGAAGCGCCCCGCGGGCTTTGCCGGCGATTGACGCCGCCCCGCGCGGCGGCCGCGCGCCAACGAGAACGCACGATGACAGACAGCAGTTATTTGAAATGGCCGTTCTTCGACGATCGTCATCGCGAGTTCGCCCGGTTTCTCGACGCCTGGGCGGCCGAAAACATCGGCCTGGAGACGCGAGAGCCGAGTGACCTCGACGCCGAATGCATCCGCTTGGCGCGACTGTTCGGCGACGCGGGACTGATCGATTCGGCGGCCCCGCAGGCCGGCGCCGAGGCGTTGGACGTGCGCACCATTTGCCTGACCCGGGAAACGCTGGCTCGCCACTCCGCTCTTGCCGACGTGGTGTACGCCATGCAGGGCCTTGGCTCCGGCCCGATAACCTTGTTCGGCGCGCCGGCGATCCGCGAACGGTTTCTGCCGCGGGTGCGCTCGGGGCGCTCGATCGCCGCATTCGCCTTGTCCGAAGCCGAGGCCGGGTCGGACGTCGCCGCGATGACGACGACCGCGACGCGGGTGGCCGACGGCTGGAAGATCGACGGCGTGAAGACCTGGATCTCCAACGCCGGCGTCGCAGGACACTACGTCGTCTTCGCTCGCACCGGGGAAGCCTCGGGCGCCAAGGGCATTTCGGCGTTTGTGGTCGAGGGCGACCATCCCGGCGTTTCGGTGGTCGAACGCCTCCGGGTCATTTCGCCGCACCCGATCGGAACCGTGAAGTTCGAGAACTGCGTCGTGCCGCACGACTGCTTGCTCGGCGAACCCGGCCAGGGATTCGAGATCGCCATGGCCACGCTCGACGTCTTCCGCTCTTCGGTCGCGGCGGCCGCGCTCGGCTTCGCTCGTCGCGGACTCGACGAGGCGATCCACCGCGCCGACACGCGCATCGTGATGCGGCGCCCCCTGATCGAGCAGCAATTGATTCAGGGCAAGATCGCCGACATGGCGCTGGCCGTGGATGCGAGCGCGATGTTCACCTACAGATCGGCTTGGACGCGCGACGTCCTCAAACAGCGCATCACGCGGGAATCGTCGATGGCTAAGCTGTATGCGACGGAGGCTGCGCAGCGCGTCGTCGACGAGGCGGTGCAGATATTCGGCGGGCTCGGAGTCACGCTCGGCAACAAGCCGGAAGAGTTGTACCGCGACGTCCGCGCCCTGCGCATTTACGAGGGCGCCAGCGAAGTCCAGCGCGTGATCATCGCCCGGCAGACGATGGCGGCCGCCGGCCATCCGCTCAAGCCGTGACCGGAGACATCGGATGACGGAAACGTCGATCTACGGCCTCAACGCACTCCGATCGGACGCCCAGGCGGAGTTCCGTCGGCCGCGCCGACCGACCTTCCGGCCGGCCAGACCGTGCGCCGCGTCGCCGCGCGAAAGGGTATGAACTGGACGGCTCGCGTTCGAACGGGATGAACATAAGATGGTGCAGCCATGAGAAACGATGTGATTTTCCCCCCCGAACGCGCGGTTGCGGCGCGCGCCGGAGGCTTCTGGCGCGACAAGACGCTTGTCGACGACTTGGCCAGAAATCTCGCCGAGCATCCGGATCGGCTGGCGGTGACCGCATACAACAGCATGACCGGTCGCGAGTGCCGCCTCAGCACGCGCGAACTCGACGATCGCGCGCGCCGCATCGCGACCGGTTTGCTGCGGCGCGGGATCGAGCGCGGCGACGTGGTCTCCGCCCAACTGCCCAACTGGTGGAAAATGATCGCGCTGTATCTGGCCGTGTTGCGCGTCGGAGCGATCATCAATCCGCTAATGCCGATCTTCCGCGAGCGCGAGCTGGGGTTCATGCTGGCGCAGGCGGAAAGCAAGCTGATCGTCGCGCCCGAGCGTTTTCGCAACTGCGACCACGCGAGCATGCTGCAGGGCCTGCAATCCAGCCTTCCGCATCTGCGACACGTGCTCGTCATCGGCGCCAAGGAGCCCAACAGCTTCGAGCGGATGCTGGAAAATGAGCCGGCCGGCGACGAGGCGTTCGCCGATCGCCGGGCGACGCCCGACGACGTCATGGAGGTGCTGTACACGTCGGGCACCACCGGCGAGCCCAAGGGCGTAATGCACACGTCGAACACTTTGATGGCGAACCTCTGGCAACATCTCAAACTCTGGGGTCTCGGCGCTTCGGACGTGACGCTGATGTCGTCGCCGCTTGCGCACCAGACCGGCCTGCAATATGGCGTCTTGGGCCCGATCATGACCGGCGGGCGGGTCGTGCTGCAAGACGTCTGGAATCCTGACGAAGCGGTGAATTTGATCGAGCGCGAAGGCGTCACGTTCAGCATCGGCTCGACGCCGTTTCTGGCGGACCTGCTCGACGCCGCCAAGGGCCGGCCGCAAGCGTTGCACACACTACGCACGTTTGGAGCCGCTGGCGCGCCGATCCCGAGGCACTTGGTGAGCCGCGCCGCCGACGACTTCGGTCTGAAAATCCATTCGGTGTGGGGCATGACGGAAATGGGCGCCGCCACGTTCACGGGCCCCGACGATCCCCCGTCCCGGGCGCTGGAAACCGACGGACGCCCGGCGCCGGGAATGGAACTGCGCATCGCCGACCCGAACGGCCGTCCCCTGCCCCACGACACCGAAGGCAGGCTGATGGCTCGCGGCGCCGCAGGAATGTTCGTCGGCTATATGAAGCGGCCGCAGTGGTACGTCACCGACGACGAAGGCTGGTTCGACACGGGCGACCTCGCCCGCATCGGCGCCGACGGCTACATCCGCATCACCGGACGCAGCAAGGACGTGATTATCCGCGGCGGAGAAAACATCCCGGTGATCGAAATCGAGAACCTGATCTACCAGCATCCTGCGGTCGCCGAGGTCGCCATCGTCGCCATGCCGGACCCACGACTGAACGAGCGTGGCTGCGCCTTCGTGGCGCTGCGTCGCGGGCAGGCGCTCGACTTGGCCGAGTTGTCGCAATACCTGCTGTCGCGTCAGTGCGCGAAGAACTATCTGCCCGAGCGCCTGGAGGTCGTCGACGCCCTGCCACGGACCGCGTCGGGAAAGATTCAGAAATTCGTGCTGCGCGAAAAGGCGCGCGCGTTTGGTTCGATCGAATGAGCGCAATCCCGCAGCCGATCGTCCCGGTCGTCCGAATTCGCGCGAAGACCTCGAGGAAGAATTGAAATGATCTTGACCGAAGACCAGGAGCGATTCCAGCTCGCCGTGCGGAAGTTCGTCCACAACGCCGTGGCTCCGCATGCGGCGGAGTGGGAAGAGTCGCGCGGGTTTCCACGAGATCTCCTGCGAGAAATCGGCCGCATGGGATTTCTCAGCGTGACGGTGCCGCCCGAATGGGGCGGCGTCGGCGCCGATTACGTGTCGTGCGCACTGACGTTGATGGAGATCGGCGCCGGCGACGGCGCTCTCGCGGTGCTGGTGAGCGCGCACAATTCGGTGCTCTGCATGCCGTTGGTGACTTATGGAACCGACGCTCAGCGCGAGCGCTACGTCAGGAAAGTGACGACCGGCGAAATGTTGGGCGCGTTCGCGTTGACCGAACCGCACGGCGGATCTGACGCTTCTGACCTCAGGACGACCGCCGTCCGCTACGGCAAGGGTTGGCGCATCGACGGCGTCAAGCAGTTCATCTCCTCGGCGTCGATCGCCGATTTCGTGCTGGTCTTCGCCAAAACGGATCCCGCCGCCGGCAAGCGCGGGGTCAGCGCGTTCGTGTTTCCAACGTCGACGCCGGGCTACCGCGTAACCCGAGTCGAAAAGAAGATGGGGCTGAACGCGACGGACACCTGCGAAGTCCTGTTCGACGGGGTCGAGGTCGGCGACGACGCTCTGGTCGGCGAGGTCGGTCAAGGCTACAAAATCGCGTTGAGCAATCTCGAGGGAGGTCGGATCGGCGTCGCCGCGCAGTGCGTGGGCATCGCGCGCTCGGCGCTGGAGCACGCCGTCGCCTACGCGAAGGAACGCGTCACCTTCGGCAAACCCATCGCTCAACACCAGGCGGTGGCTGTGCGCCTGGGCGATATGGCGACCAGAGTCACTGCGGCCGAACAGCTGGTGTTGCACGCGGCGGCGCTGAAGGACGCGGGCAGGCCTTGCCATGTCGAGGCGTCCATGGCCAAGCTCCTCGCGTCCGAGGTCGCGGAACGCGTCGCTTCCGACGCGGTGCAGACTCTCGGCGGCAATGGGTACATGGCGGGATACCCCGTCGAGCGCATTTATCGCAGCGCTCGAGCCCCGAAGCTTTACGAA
>JBEKFO010000119.1:0-10007 GCA_050013275.1 Roseiarcus sp.
CCCCGCGACGTCGCGGTTCGTCAGCGACGGCGTCACCTCCTATCGGCTCAACGGCAGGAGCGGCGCATGAAGCCGGTTCGTGTCCTTGTTGTCGACGATTCGGCGACGATGCGCGGCCTGATTTCGGCCTCGCTGTCCCGCGACCCCGGGATCGAGGTGGTCGGACAGGCGGCCGATCCCTTGCAGGCGCGCGAAGCGATCAAGGCGCTCAACCCCGACGTCATGACCCTAGACGTCGAAATGCCGAAAATGGACGGACTCGAGTTTCTCGAGAAGGTCATGCGCCTGCGGCCGTTTCCCGTGGTCATGGTGTCGAGCTTGACCGCCAGAGGAGCGACCGCGACGATACGAGCGATGGAGCTCGGCGCCGTCGATTGCATCGGCAAGCCGTCGATGGATCAGCCCAACTCCTTCGACGACCTGCCCGTCCGCGTGAAGACGGCCGCGGCCGCGCGCATGCACAAGCGCGCGGAAGATCGCGTCGCGCGCCCGCACAAGCGGGCGGAGGACGGCGTCGCGGAGGAGCGGTTGTCGTCCTACAAGTCGGACGGAAAGATCGTCGCGATCGGCGCCTCGACGGGCGGCGTCGAAGCTCTGATCGCGGTTCTGACGAATTACCCCGCGAATTGTCCGCCGACGGTGATCACGCTCCACATGCCGACGCCGTTCACGAAGTCGTTCGCCCGGCGTCTCGATGGACTGACGGGCGCGCACGTCGCCGAAGGCGAAGACGGAGCGCCGCTGGATGTCGGCCGCGTCTATCTCGCGCCGGGCAGCGCCACCCACCTCGAGGTGTCGAGCTCCGGTCATTGGCGGTGTCGGCTGCAGAACGACGATCTGGTCAATGGTCATCGTCCGTCGGTCGACGTGTTGTTCTCTTCGGTCGCCAAGACGTGCGGACCGAGAGCCGTTGGCGTCATTCTGACGGGCATGGGGAGGGACGGCGCGGCCGGCTTGCTGGCCATGCGCCAAGCGGGCGCGAGGACGCTCGGCCAAAACGAGGCGTCGAGCATCGTCTACGGAATGCCAAAGGTCGCCTTCGAATGTGGGGCGGTCGAGAAACAATTGTCGCTTGGCGACATCGGGGCGGAAATCCTGAACCTCACGTCAACGCAAATCGGAAAGAGTTGAACAATGTCGCTCGCGGACAAACTCCGAGTCATGGTGGTCGACGATACGTCGGTCAGCCGGGCTCTCATCGTCGACGCGCTCGATCAGATGGGCGTGCGCGGCGTTGTCATCGCCAAAGACGGCATGCAGGCGCTGAACACGCTGAAAGTGCAGCCGGTGCATCTCGTCATTTCCGACATGAACATGCCGGGACTCGACGGGCTGTCCTTGCTCAAGGGTCTGCGCCAGAACCCGTCGACGGCCCGCATCGGCTTCATCCTGGTGACCGGCAGCGCCGACAAGACCCTGATCGAACGCGGACGGCAGTTCAGCATGAACAACTATGTCACGAAGCCCTTCACGGTCACTTCGTTGCGGGGCGCCATCGAGGCGGTGGTCGGAAGGTTGGCATGAACCAGACTGCGCATGCCGAACGGCGATTTCACATCGTCCAAGGCGAATATAAGGTCAGCGACGATCCGAGCGTGGTGGTCTCGACCCTGCTCGGCTCGTGCGTCGCCGCGTGCATTCGCGATCCGCTGGCCGGCATCGGCGGGATGAATCATTTTCTTCTGCCCGGCGAGGACGGACGGTCCCACGAGCGCGAAGCCGAGCGGTACGGCGACTACTTGATGGAGCTCTTGGTGAACGGGCTCATGCAAAGGGGCGCGCACCGCGACCGGCTCGAGGCCAAGCTGTTCGGCGGAGCGCGCATGATGCGCGGCCTGTCCGACATCGGCATGAAGAACGCGGAATTCGCCGAGCGTTACTTGAAGTACGAAGGGATCAAACTGGTCGGCAAGGACCTCGGCGGACAGCAGGGACGCCGGCTGCAATATTGGCCGGTTTCGGGCCGCGCCAGGCAAAGCTACGTCGCCGCCGGCACCGGCATCGACGATATCGAGATCGTCAAGGCGCCGGTGAGCCGCAGCTTTGGCGAGGTCGAGCTGTTCTGAACGCGTGACGCCGGAGTTCCAGGTCGTGTCGAAGAAGAAGCAGGAGAAACGGCGCTTGTCCCCCATTGCGACGACGCTCGGCCGCGTGACCAACGAGCTGCGCAAAGTCGCCGCACGGCTTGAGAAGGTGCAGCACGCCGTCGGCCGGTTGGTGTTCGATTCGGCCTCGCCGCGCTCGGCGCACTTTCGCGACTTGCAGGACATCGATCGCGCCACCCAGGAGATCACCGGCATCGCCGCTTTCCTGGAGAGGTTGGCGAGCGACGTCCCCTCTCATTGGATGGCCGATTCGAAAGGGGCGAGCCTGGCGATCGCGCTCCACGAACTCGCCTCCAGCCTCGGTCGTCACGAGGCGTGCGAGACGGAAGCGAAAGAGCCCGTCGTCATCCACGAGTACGAGATCTTCGATTAGCCCGGCTGCGAAGCGGCCGGAGCGACGGCCCGCCGGGTCGCCAGGCTCACCGCCGCCGTCGCCAGCACGTTGAGCGCCAGCGCGGCGAAGCCGACGTTGACGTCGTTGGCTTGCGCGGGAAGGAACGGCAGCAGGCTGACGAAAGAGCTGTGCGTGAGCGTGATGTAGGCGACCGCCGCGACGCCGATGACGATTCCGGCGGCCGCGCCCTGCTTGGTCATCGGGTTCCTCGCCATCAACGAGCAAATCAGCGCGGGGAACAATTGGGTGACGAAGGCGTAGCCCATCAGCAGCAGCGCGACGATCGTCTGCCCGCCTTGCAAGGTGAAATAGACGGCGACGAGCGCGACGACGGGAACGAGGCCGCGCGCCGTCAGCGTCACCTTGTCCTCGGCGAGTTCGGGCCGAAGCGCGCGCAGCACGTCGTTGGCGAGGAGGGTCGCCGCCGAGAGAAGGATCATCGAGCCCGGCACCAGCGCCGTCAGCACGCCCGCCGCGCCGATGACGCCGACGAACCACGGATCGAAGGTCTGGATCGCGAGCTTGAACAGCGACAGGTCGATATCGCCGCCGGTCAGGCCGGGAACCTTGAGGATCGCCGCGAAGCCGCAGAAAAAGACGAACAGCAGGATCAGCTGGTAGAGCGGCAGGATCACCGCGTTGCGGCGGAAGGTGCGCTCGTGCCGGGAGGTGAGCGCGGCGCCGAACGAATGCGGCCACATGTAGAAGCCGAGCGCCGTCAGCGCCACCGTCGACTGGAACCACAGCACGCTTTCGCCGGACGGCTTGAAGGCCAGGAACCCCGGCTTGGCGGCGTCGATGGCGTGGAACATTTCGGCGTAGCCGCCGTAATAGTGCAGCGGCAGATAAATGCCGAGAAACACCACGATCGCGAGAATGAGAATGTCCTTCACCACCGCGTTCCACGCCGTCCCGTGGACGCCGGAGATCATCACGTAGATCGTCACCGTCGCGGCGCCGAGCCAGACCGCCAGGTCGGACGATATCGAGCCGTAGGAGGCCACGGAAACGATGATGCCGAGGCCCTTGAGCTGCAACACCAGATAGGGCACCAGCGCCACCACGCCGACGAGCGCGGCGAGAACCCCGAGCCAGGGGCTGTCGTATTTCTTGGCGAAGAAATGCGATTGCGAGATCACCCGCTCCTGCTTGGCGAAGCGCCAGATCGGCGGCAGCAGCCAGTAGGAAAGGATATAGGCGAGCGTGCCGTAGGCGAGGATGTAGTAGGCAGGGGCGCCCTTGCCGTAGGCATAGCCGCTGCCGCCGAGAAAGGTGAAGGTGGTGTAGATCTCGCCCGCGGTCAGAAGAAAAACGAACGGGCCGCCGAACGCGCGCTCCGCCACCGTCCATTGCTCCAGGCTCATGCGCAGGCCGCGCCGCGCCGCAAGGCCCAGCGCCAGCGCCATCAGCGCGGTGAGGGCGATGACGACGAGGGCGGCGTTCATCGCTGGCCCCCTTCGTGGCCGGACTCGGGCTGCGAGTTGACGGGATCGAGCGCATAGACGATCGCCATCAGGGCCGAGCCGACGACGACCCAGCCGACGATCCAGGCGAGCACGAGCGGCATGCCGAAAATCAGCGGTTCGACCTGATTGACGAACGCGACGCCTATGAGAATGCCGACGACCGGCAATAGCGCGAGCCAACGAACTCCGGTCATTTTCAAGTTCCCCCGCACGCCCCAGCGAATTGACGCGCCTGCAAAGCTTATGCCGACATTCCGCGGGCGCCAAGGCGCGCGCCCGCCTTGCGGCGGGCCGCCGGCCGTGGCGGTTTGCGCGCGTCTCAGCCCGCTCCGAAGTGATGGACGCCCTTGAAGCGCTGGCGCTCGATGCGCACGTCGCGCGCCGCGAGGTCGCGCAGCGCCAAGTAGGCCATCGCGGTCATCAGCGCGTCGGAATAGGCGTCGTGCTGCGTGAGCGCGGGCAACTTCAGGTCGTTCAGAATGCTGGCGAAGCTGAGGTCGACCTGCGTCCCCGGCGGCGCGTCGGCGTACTTGCGCTCGTAATAGAGCGCCGAGGTCTCGATTCTCGGGTTGGGCAGGTCGACGCCGAGGAAGCGCCGCACGTGCTTGTTGAGCATCGCGACGTCGAAGTCGAGGTAATAGCCGACCAGCGGCCGGCCGCCGATGAATTTCAGGAGATCGGGAAGCACGTCGCGGGCGGCGCGCCCCTTGGCGACGTCGGCCTCGCGCAGGCGATGGACCTTGATCGCGTCGGGCTTCATGCGCGCCTCGGGCCGCAAGGTCGCTTCGAAGCGCTCGCTGGTCAGAATGCGGGCGCCGCGAATCCGGATCGCGGCGACGCTCACGATGTCGTCGCGGCGCGGATTGAGTCCCGTCGTCTCGCAGTCGATCGCCACCGCTTCGTCGGGCGGGCCGGGCTCGAACAGGAAGCGATACGCCGGCTCCTTGAGCATCGCCAGTTGGAAGGGCCGTTTGAGCCAGCGCGGCAGCATCGTCAAAACATCGCGAGGTTGAAATGGCGGCGAATGATCTCGCGCAACTGCTTGACGATCTGGAACGCGTCGCGCAGCAGGTCGCGCTCCATGCTCGAGAGCGCCGCCGGCCTGACCAGGCTGCCCGACGCCGCCTCGGCGAGCTGAGCGTCGAGGCGAAGCGTCATGAGAAAGCGCAGCGCCTGCGTCAGCTCGCGCGCGAACGGCGAGCTCAGCGCGCCGGTCTCGGCCAGGCGCGCGATGCGCGCGGCGGTGCCGGTTTCGAGCAGGCGATGCTCGATCGCCAGCGCGCGCACGCCGTGCACGATCGGGAAGATGCCGCCCTTCTTCAGATCGAGCGCGTCGCCCTGGTCCTTCGAGGTGACGAGGTTGTTGAAGAGGCCGATCGGCGTCGGGAACGCGTCGACGGCGCGGGCGAAATGGGCGAGATAGGCGCGCTCGCCGCTCACCGCCTCGATCAGCTCCATTTTCGCTTTGCGCAGCAGCTCGGCGTCGCCCGCCACCGCCTCGGCGTCGTAGAAGATCGCGACGTTCATGTGCGCGTGCTCGTCGGGCATGGCGAGCCAGCGGCGGAAGTCGGCGCGATAGTCGTCGATCGTCTTCGACCATTGCGGATTGACGACCATCACGTTGCCGGGGCAGGGCGGGAAGCCGAAGCTCTCCAGCGCCTCGGTGAAGGCGGTGCGGAACGCCTGCAATTCGTCCTCCGGCGCCGGCGCCGAGAGGATCAGGCCGTTGTCCTGATCGGTGCGCACCGTCTGCTCGCCGCGCCCCTCGCTGCCCATGACGATGAGGCAACCGTTGTCGTGGATCGTCGGCGACGCCGTCAGCGCGAACACCTTGGCGAACAAATGCCGGTTGAGGTCGGAGACGATCTCGCCGACGACGTCGACCCTGACGCCCTGGCGGCGCAGCATGCGCGCCTGGTCCTCGATGGCGCCGGCGGCGATCGCAAGTTCGGCGACGCTGCCCGCGCGGTCGATGCGGGCGGCGACGAGTTGCGAATTGCCGGCCAGGAAGCTCAGGAGGTCGACGTCTTCGAGAATGCCGACATAGCGGCCGTCCTCGAGCACGGCGACGCGGCGCTTGTTGTGCTTGGTCATCTGCAGCAGCGCCATCGCGACGAAATCGTTGGGGGCGACCGAGACGACCGGGTATTGGGTCTCGCCGGCGACGCTGGTCTCGATCGGCAGGCGTTTGAGAATCGCCGCGTTCGACAGGTCCGTGCCGGTGATGATGCCGACGCGCTCGCCCTCCCGCACGAACAGCGCCTTGGCGTCGACCTCGCGCATCTTCTGCGCGGCGCGCTCGATCGAGTCGGAAGCCTCGATGAAGGTCGCGCGATGCAACGGCAGATCGCGCACCCGCGCGTGCAGCAGCGGGCTCAAGCGCGCCGCTTCCGTTTCGCGCGTCGCCGCGTCGAGCTTGCGCGAGATGTCGCGGTAGAAGAACGCGGCGAAGCGGGCGTTGCGGTTGATCAGCCGCAGCGTGACGTCGCGCGGCAGCAGGTAGCACAGCGTCTCCTCGCGAGTGACGAAGGCGTTCGAGCCGCCGCCCTGGACGACGGCGCGGCTGTCGAAGCAATCGCCGGGGCCGCGCAACGCGACGACCCCTTCCTCGTCGCGCTCTTCGACGCAGCCCTTGAGCACGACGAACAGCGACTCGGGCGTCCCGCCGCGCGCGATGATCGTCTCGCCGGGACGGAAATAGCCGATGTCGAGCGCCGCGCGCACCGCGTCGACCTCGCCGGGCGTCAGCCGATCGAACGGCGCGTTGGTCGCATCGAAAGACTTCGCCATGGACCCGCCGCTCCCCGCCGGTGGCTCGCTATCAAAGATTGGCTGCGTTTTAGCGGTTTCCGCGGGCCGAGGGTATTGGGCGATCGGCGGGGGCGGATCGATGGCGTCGCGTTTCGTCGCTGGCGCCGGCTCGACGCCGAGCGGACGTTCGCCGAGAAGGTCGGCCTTCCCACAGACGGACTTCGTTTCGCTTTCGTCCAATTCGTGAGGATGACGCGCTCGCGTAGCCTAAAGTTGTTCAGAGATAATCTTCGTTCGTGGCAATATGTCGCATGAACAAAACGATTTTTGTCTTGCTGGAACGTTAGATCCGTTTCAGCATCGAATGTCGAAATGACAGGGAGTCCGCAAGAGCAGCCTGAATGCAAGCAATTGTCGGGTTGTATCCTTGATCGCCGGGTCGGCAGCGTGGCGTGCGACGCCACGTCGACGTTTCATAGAGCACAATATCGTTTGATGGAGGTCGTAGATGGCGAAGACGCGCATTCCCGCCGACGAACTCAAATGCGTTTACGAAACGCTTGTCGAAATGGCGCCGAAGCTTGAAAGTCTGCTCGCACATCCTCTGATGAGCAGCCCGGGCGGCGGCGACGATGAAGGAGGACCCGGATACGAGATTTGTCCCGGGACCCAAGTCTGTGGTGGGGCCTTTGCCCCGTGCGACACGCGCAGCGCAGAATGTCCAACCCAGCATCAGCCTAGTTCGTGCAATCCAGAGGTGTGCCACCCGGCGCAAACCTGTTCGGGGGGGCACGCGTGCCCCAATCATTCATGCGCGCCGACGTTCGCATGCGCGCCGGGGTTCGCACATGGTCGAGCGGCGGAAAGCGCCGGCGAAAGCCAAGGCCGGCACCCGATCTGGCGCGCGATCAGCGAGAAGCTCGACGGCCGCAGTCTCCAGTGAGCGTTCGGAGCGTCTCGTGACGTTGGCCGCGTCGCGATTCAACGTGGCCGCCGAAACGTTCGACGGCCATCATATGCTGCTGTTCAACACCTTCACCGGGGCGCTGCAGGTCTGCGGCGAGGACGGCGAAGCCGCGATCCGGGCGACCGTCGCCGGTCGCCGTGCGCCGGAGTCGTGGATGGTCGAAGGCGGCTTCGTGGTCGAGGACGGCTTTGACGAGCGCGCCGCCCTCAGGCGGCGCTACGCGATCAAGGAAACGCAAACGAGCGGGCTCAGCCTCACCATCGCGACGTCGACGGATTGCAACCTCGCCTGCGTCTATTGTTTCCAGGACCACCCGAAACGCAGGCTCGACGAGGCCGACATCAAGGGCATCGTCGCGTTTGTCGCGGCGCGCCTCAGGCCGGACGAGCCGCTGCAGGTGACATGGTACGGCGGCGAGCCGCTGCTGAACATGGCGGCGATTCGGCGCCTGAACGGCGCTTTCGCGAAGATCGCCGGCCGCTATCGCCAGGCGATCATCACCAACGGCGTGCTGCTGAAGGCGGCGCAGGTCGAGTATTTCGCCGAGCAGGGAAATGTCGACTACGTCCAGATCACGCTCGACGGGCCGAAGGACGCGCACGACCAAAGGCGGCCGATGGCGCGCGGCGCGTCGAGCTTCGAGCTGATCGTCGACCACGTCGCTCGCGCCGCCGCGAAGCTGCCGATCACCCTGCGAATGAACGTCGACCGGCGCAACGCCGCGCAGATCGACGCCTTGGTCGATCTGCTGGATCGACGCGGCGTCTTGCGCAACGTCAGCCTTTATCTCGGGCATGTCCGCGCATTCACCGAATTATGCGGCGATACGCAGTCCCACGTTCTTTCCAAGGAAGAATTTGCGGACTTGGAAATCCACCTTATGTGGACGTTGTGGAAGCGAGGGATACGCAACCTCGCCTCTTTGCCGCGCCCTCGGTTCGGGTCCAATTGCATCGCCGACAATCCCAAAGGGGCGGTGATCGCGCCGCGTGGCGTCCTGTTCGATTGCTGGAACGAGGCGGCTTCGCCGCCCAGCGCCGCCAACGGCGATCTAAGCTCTGGAAAGAGCCGCCAGACGCAATACGATCCCTTCGCGTTCCGCGACTGCGCCGATTGCGCCATCCAGCCGCTCTGCCTCGCGGGATGCTCGTGGGAAGCGCGCAAAGCCGGAGCCGGCGATTGCACGACCTTGCGGTACAATTTGCAGGATCGACTTCGCGTGCATCATCTTGATCGCGTGCTGAACGAAGCGATGTCTCCCCGGACGGATGAGGTCGGCCGCGTCCCGCCGGACGCAACGCCATGTTGAAATTCGATCGGGAAAACGCGGATTGCCTTTTCGCGGTCCGCCGCGCCGCGGCGGCTTGACCGGCGCGAGGTAGACGGCTTCGTGCGCCGCGGAGAGGGGCTGGGCAGCTGCAGTCGAGAAAGTCTGGAGCCTCCTTTCAGACCGCGAAATTTTGCAATGCGCATCCCGTCCCGGTAGTCCCCCGTAATCCCCGGCTGTCGCCGCGGCAAACATCGGTCGCCTTGACGCAACGCAATGCGGCGACGCCGCGGCGCGCGGATAAGCGGCACGGTTGGCGAGGGGGCGAAAGCGATGGCGACGAGCAAGGACGGGGCGTCGACGCCGGCCGTCGGCGATACGGTGTCTTCGAAGCCCGACATCTCCTCCAAGTCTCATTGGTGGCGCGCGGCGGTTCCCCTGGCGCTGGCCGTTGTGCTGGCCCTTCTGCCCCCGCCGCCCGGGCTGACGCAGCACGCGTGGTGGTACTTCGCCCTGTTCGCCGGGGTGATCGCGGGCCTGATCACCGAGCCCGTGCCCAATGCGGCGGTCGGGTTGATCGGCCTGACGGCGGCCGCGGTCCTGTCGCGCTGGACCCTCTTCAGCCCGGAAGAACTCGCCAAGCCCGGCTTCGCCGTGGTCGGCGCCAGCATCCAGTGGGCGCTGTCGGGCTTCGCCTCGACCACGGTGTGGCTGGTCGGCGGCGCGTTCATGTTCGCGCTCGGCTACGAGAAGACCGGGCTCGGCCGGCGCATCGCGCTCATGCTGGTGCGCGCGCTCGGCAAGCGGACGCTGACGCTCGGCTATGCGACGACGTTCGCCGACATGATCCTGGCGCCGTTCACGCCTTCCAACACCGCGCGCGGGGCCGGCATCCTCTATCCCATCGTGCACAATCTGCCGCCGCTCTACGATTCGCGGCCGCACGACCCCTCCGCGCGCCGGATCGGCGGCTACATCATGTGGACGACCTTCGCCGCCGACTGCGTGACCTCGACGCTGTTCATGACCGCCTGCGCGCCGAATTTCCTCGCCCGCG
>JBEKFO010000120.1:0-9986 GCA_050013275.1 Roseiarcus sp.
CAGGACGCCGGAAACAAGCGCCGCATCAAAGAATTCCATCGCCTACCAGGAATACGTCAGCGGATTGCCCTACGGATGGGCGATCGTCTTCGGGAACGTCAGGTTCGACGGCTGCGATCCGGAGACGGGATTCCTTCTCGAAGCCAAGGCGAATATCGATCACCTGTTTGACGCCAACGATGTGCTGTACTGGTGGGTCGAGCTGGAGAATAACCCGAAATTTCAGATGACGAGCCAAGCGCGAACGGCGGCCGCCGCGGGCCGCCTGGTCGTCTGGCACGCGCAAACCGAGAAGGGTTATCGGGGATTGAAGAACATCGCGGGCGGCCTGAGCTTTGGAAACCTGTCCGTCGTTTTCGATCCGAACTGAGCGGAGGTCTTTGATGAGCGATCTGGAACTCGATGTCTGGTGGGAGCCGCGCGACCCGGCGCAAGCCGACGACGCGCGCAGGCTCTCTCAGTTCGTCACCGGTCTGCCGAACTTTGACCCGATCTATCGAAGCTGGCTGAAGTCGCCCAAAACCAAGAAGGAAACCGTGCCGGTTCCCCTGAGCGAGGCCGCGGCGAAGCAGCTTTTGATCGACCGCGTCGGCCAGTATGACGCCCCGCCCGGCCCTTGGCCGGAGCTCGGGAGCTTCATTTGGGGTGGCCACGCGGGACCTCCGCCCTACGATTTCCGTAAGTCGAGCTACGCCGACACCTGGTGCCACGTTGGCGCGTTTGGGAAGCCCGAATCGATCAACCTAAACGACATCTCGATGCGGCTCTCCGACTTGCCTCCGTCCACGGGACTGCCGTGGCGCGCCTCCGAATCGAGGCCGTTGATGAGGTTCGCGCGAGATCTGGAAACCCGCGGAAATGTGCGCGAAGTTTTCGTTCTACAACCTGCCCAAGATCCGCGATCCAAAGCGCGCCGCGATGCTCGCTCCCTACGCCCGCGCTCGCCCCAAGATCGCGGATTCGATTATGGCCGGTAGCGAACGACAGCTCAGACCATGGATCGGCTGGATCACCTACCTGCCCGCGAACCTCGCCGCGCGGGCGAAATATCCCGCCGACGTCGAAGTCGAAGCGCTCGAAGACGGGGCCGCGCTGATCACCTTGTGCGAGGAGCCATTCGGCAAGACCGACGCCGCAGGCCTGGCGCGGCTGCACGCGCTCGAGGCCGCGCTGCGCCCGCTTCAGAGCTAGGCGCCGTCGGCGCGACGACCGAACCGACAAGACTAAAGGCGGGCTCCAACGGCATCGCGGCGCCGCGAACCGACCAAAGTTTGGATTTGCCGTCCACTGGCCCTGGAAAAGGCGGCGCCCAACCCAGACCGTCGTCGGTCGCCGCCGGTCTATTGATCTCTTGGCCGCGATTGTGCGCGAGAAGAACGTGAACGCATCCGCCAATTCGCCGATAGTCTGTCTGTCGCAGAGGTCAGCGGCCCAGGACGCTATTCCGCGTGCTTGGCCTTTTGTTCGCCCGCGAACTGGCGTGCGCTGCGCTCGGGGCGTCCTCACATCGGCGGCGTGAGCCCGTCCTTGCCCACCAGAATTCGCCCCGCATCGTAGACGCCGTCCGTGGCTTTGGCGGCCCGGGCGACGATCGCAGCGCCCGCCTTCAAGTCGTCGCGCGTCCCCGGCGCAAGGGTGACGATCGGCGTCGTCTTGCCGACGACGATAGTCTGCTGACCGCCCTGGTAGGTCGCCGTGAGGCGGGGTCCGTCGACGCTGTCGACGCTCGCGGCGACCGCGCCGTTTGTCATGGTGCTGCCGGGCTCCAGATCGAATGGGCGGAAACCTTCGCCGACGCCACGCATCGACTCCGGAAAGATATGCACCTCCAGCGCGTTCTGCACGCCGCCGGCGCCGGGCAAAGCCGCGACGCCGATGAACGATCCGGGCTTGACGTCGGCGAGCGTGGCGGCAACGACCAGCGTGACGGAGGTCGTCGGCTTCAATCGCACCGTCGCCGCCTCGCCCGAACGGGTGTGAACGCTCAGGCTCGCGCCGTCCACGGCGATCGCTTCGATGGTCCCTCGAACGGCGACCTGCGGCGCCCGTTGAGCGTGGGCCGCGCCGACGAGGAACAAGACGAACGCGGCGGCGACAATTCGGGAAAACGTCATCGGAACCTCCCCTTGCGTAAAGCGGCTTCCCGGCGGAGGCTCGCGCGCAAGCCGGGCGCTTTTCGGACCGAAGCGCTGCCTTGCGCCGCAAATTTTAGCGAGCGCCGCGCAGACGCATTCGCCTTGCGGCGCCCGCCCGCTCTGTGGCAAGGCTCCGCGATGACCAACCAACCCCCCGCCCCGGCCAAGCCGGCGCCGCGCATTTCCTTCGTTTCGCTCGGCTGTCCCAAGGCGCTCGTCGACAGCGAGCGCATCCTCACGCGGCTGCGCGCCGAAGGCTACGAACTGTCGAAGAGCCACGCCGGCGCCGACGCGGTGATCGTCAATACCTGCGGCTTCCTCGACAGCGCCAAGAAGGAATCGCTGCAAGCCATTGGCGCGGCGATGGCGGAGAACGGCCACGTGATCGTCACCGGCTGCATGGGAGCGGAACCCGACGCCGTCCGCGACGCCTTTCCCAACGTCAGCGCGATCACCGGCCCGCAGGCCTACGAGAGCGTGATGGCGGCGGTGCGAGCGGTTGCGCCCGCGCCGCACGACCCATTCGTCGACCTCATCCCGGAGCAAGGCGTCAAGCTGACGCCGCGCCACTACGCCTATCTCAAGATATCCGAAGGTTGCGACAACCGCTGCACGTTCTGCATCATCCCGAAACTGCGCGGGCCGCTCGTCTCGCGCCCCGCCGGCGACGTGCTGCGCGAGGCGGAAAAGCTGGTCAAAGCGGGCGTCAAGGAGCTGCTCGTCATCTCGCAGGACACCAGCGCCTACGGCCTCGATCTTCGCTACGCCGAGAGCGCATGGCGCGATCGGGCGGTCGCCGCGCGTTTCCTTGATCTGACGCGCGAGCTGGCGACGTTAGGCGCCTGGGTGCGCTTGCATTACGTCTACCCCTACCCGCATGTCGACGAAGCGATCGCGCTGATGAACGGCGGCGCCGTGCTGCCTTATGTCGACGTGCCCTTCCAGCATGCGGCGCCCGCCGTGCTCAAAGCGATGCGGCGGCCAGGCAATCAGGAGAAGACGCTCGAGCGCATCCGCGCCTGGCGCGCGATCTGCCCCGACCTGACCATCCGCTCGACTTTCGTCGTCGGCTTTCCCGGCGAGACGGAGGAGGATTTCCGCCTGCTGTTGGACTGGCTCGGCGAAGCCAAGCTCGACCGCGTCGGCGCCTTCAAGTACGAGCCGGTCGCCGGCGCGCGCGCCAACGAACTCGGACTTCCAGCAGTGCCAGAAGAGATCAAGCAAAGCCGTTGGAAGCGCTTCATGGAACGCCAACAGGCGATCAGCGCCAAGAAGCTCGCCGCCAAAGTCGGCAAGCGCATCGAGGTCATCGTCGATCAAGGCGGCGCTTCGAGCGCCAAGGGCCGCTCCAAGGGCGACGCGCCCGAGATCGACGGCGCCGTTCACATCGCGACCCACCGCCCTCTGCGCGCCGGCGACATCGTCAGCGTCAAGATCGACCGAAGCAACGCTTACGATTTGTGGGGGAGCGCGGTTTAGCGCGCGGCGAAGGACGCGACGGCCGAGACCACCTGCATGTCGATGCCGTTGAATCCATGGTGCGCCCAGGCCTCGCAAGGGTCGCCTTCGCTCTGGCCGCCGTCGAGCCAAACCACGCGCGCCCTGCCGCCCGCCCAGTCGAGGAAGGGCTTCACGCCGTCAGGCAAGGTCTTTCTGCATTCGTCGTGACGATGATGGACGATCAGCGTCGGCGGCAACGCCTCCGGCGAGCCGAGAATGCGCATGACGTTGTCGCCGTCGCCCGACGCGTCGCTGAGGAAACCCGACGTCAGCACGAGGCGGGCGGGACGGGCGCCGGCGGCGACGCCGCGCGCCGCGCGCTGGGTGCCGCGGCTGGTGCCGACCACCGTCACGCGCCCGTATTGGTCCATGTACGAAACGGCGGCGGCGAGGTCAACGCAGCAATCCGGCACGAGAACGGCGAAGCCGCGCGCCGCGTAGGCCATGCGGGTGCGCACCAGCTGGTTGCCTTCCCGAGCGATCGCGCCGTCCGCGCCGACGCCGATATAACCGTCGCCGCCTGCCAAAAGGATGATCGCGCCGTGCGAATGCGCCGACTTCAACAGCGCCGCCGAGACGCCGCCGACCTCGACGGTGCTCGCCGAGACCTCGGCCGCCGCCGCCGTCTGCGCGGGAAAAGCGACGCCAACGAGCCACGCCAGTGCGAGCGCCAAGCGCAAACCGACCTTGACCATTCGCTTCCCTCGCTGCCTTCGACGCGTGTCGCGCTCCGAGAATCGGAGTCAGGATAGCGCGGCTGGCCAGCCACGCCTAGTTGGCGCCGCCCACAGATTTTGCAGCGCAGCAAGATTCTTTCCTCGCAGAATCGCTTCCGATGCATTAGAGGTCGAATCCCATGGCGCGCTATATTTTCATCACGGGCGGCGTGGTTTCCTCGCTTGGCAAGGGTCTGGCTTCGGCGGCGTTGGGAGCGCTGCTGCAAGCGCGCGGCTATTCCGTGCGCTTGCGCAAGCTCGATCCCTATCTCAATGTCGATCCGGGCACGATGAGCCCGACGCAGCACGGCGAGGTGTTCGTCACCGACGACGGCGCCGAGACCGACCTCGACCTCGGCCATTACGAGCGCTTTACCGGCCGCAACGCCAACCGCCACGACAACATCACCACGGGACGCATCTACCAGGAATTGATCGCCAAGGAGCGGCGCGGCGATTTCCTCGGCGCGACGGTGCAAGTGATCCCGCACGTCACCAACGCCATCAAGCAGTTCATCCTGGAGGGCAACGAGGGATCCGACTTCGTGCTGGTCGAGATCGGCGGCACGGTCGGCGACATCGAAGGCCTGCCGTTCTTCGAGGCGATCCGCCAGCTCGGCAACGACCTGCCGCGCGGCCACGTCGTCTATATCCACCTCACTCTGCTGCCCTATATTCCGACCGCCGGCGAACTGAAGACCAAGCCGACGCAGCATTCGGTCAAGGAGCTGCGCTCGATCGGCATCCAGCCGGACATTTTGCTCTGTCGCACCGACCGCGAGATTCCACGCGAAGAGCGGCGCAAGCTCGGCCTGTTCTGCAACGTGCGCGAGAGCGCCGTGGTCGAGGCGCGCGACATCACCTCGATCTACGACGTGCCCGCCGCCTACCACGCCGCCGGGCTCGACCGCGAAGTGCTCGCCGCCTTCGGCATCGAGCCCGCCCCCAAGCCCGATATGCGCCGCTGGGAGGCGGTGACGAACGCCTATCACAACCCCGAGGGCGAGGTGACGATCGCCATCGTCGGCAAATACACCGGCCTCAAGGACGCGTACAAATCGCTGATCGAGGCGCTCACCCACGGCGGCATGGCCAACAAGGTCCGGATCAAGCTCGACTGGATCGAGAGCGAGATTTTCGAAAGCGCCGATCCGGCGCCGCATCTGGAAGGCGTCAACGGCATCCTCGTGCCCGGCGGCTTCGGCGCGCGCGGCACGGAAGGCAAGATCCTGGCGGCGCGTTTTGCGCGCGTGCGTAAGGTGCCCTATTTCGGCATCTGCTTCGGCATGCAGATGGCGGTGATCGAGGCCTGTCGCTCGCTCGCCGGCCTGCCCCACGCCAATTCGACCGAGTTCGGCCCGACCGACGAGCCGGTCGTCGGCCTGATGACCGAGTGGATGCACGGCAACGAACTCGAGCGCCGCCAGGCTTCGGGCGACCTCGGCGGCACGATGCGTCTGGGCGCATACAAGGCCGAGCTCAAGCCGGGATCGAAAATCGCCGGGATCTACGGCGCGACCGAAATCTCCGAGCGCCACCGCCACCGCTACGAAGTGAACACCGCCTACCGCGCGCGCCTCGAGGACAAGGGCATGGTGTTCGCCGGCATGTCGCCGGACGGGCTGCTGCCGGAGACGATCGAGTTCGCCGACCACCCCTGGTTCATCGGCGTGCAATACCACCCGGAACTGAAGTCGCGTCCCTTCGAGCCGCACCCTCTGTTCGCGAGCTTCATCGCCGCCGCCAAAGCGCAGAGCCGGCTGGTGTAGCGCGAGTTTGCGCGCCAAAGGGGGGATGGAGTAAGGGGTAACCCTTCTCCCGCCACGCGGGAGAAGGTGGCGCGAAGCGCCGGATGAGGGCCTTCGACGCGCCCTCGCCCCGGCCCTCTCCCGCAAGCGGGAGAGGGGGCGGCCGAATGTTTCGCGTTCGCCTTGGGAAGGATGGCCGAGTGGTTTAAGGCAGCGGTCTTGAAAACCGCCGTGGGGTCAAACCCACCGTGAGTTCGAATCTCACTCCTTCCGCCATTTTTGACTGTGTCGAGCCCGGACACATAGGTGACGGCTTGTTCCTAAGACACGGGTGACAACCTCGCGCCGAACGGGTCGCCGCGGGTCTGTAGGGTTATCTGTTCCAGATCGATGTATCCGAGATTGTCGCGCATGAATGAAACGAGCCGGATTGCGCCGTCGCTCGCCTCGACGGCAGCTTCCGTCGTCTCGATCGGGAGGTTTGAAGATTTCAACGGCGAGATGCGGGCGAATCCAGTCCGCAAAATTTCAGCGAGCTTTGAACGGCCGCGAAAGCGGCGCCAACCGATCGAGGCAGGAGCGGAGAATTATACCGTGACACGCATCGCCATTGTTACGCTCTTGCTGCTCGGCGGCGTCGCAAACGTTCAGGCCGACGGCTACCCGTACTTAAATGTGAGGAAAGGCGATGACGGCTTCGCCTCCGATGCCGCCTCCTTCAATGCGGCCACCGCTTTTTGCGATAAAACCTACGGGAGGGACAACGATACGTCCGCGGCCCACCGCAAATGCATGCTCAGCCGTGGCTGGGAGCTTGGAAAGAAGGGGATTGACGATAAATATGAAGATGATATCAATAACTAGCAACAACTGATAAATTAACGATGGCAACTACAACTTGCCATGCTCTATGTAATACAATCTAATTGCTAGCTACAATTGGTGATAAGCCATTAATACTCAAACGAGCACGATTATCCCCGATTTCCCCTGATAACAGGAGGGCATTTGTCCGATCCTTGCGATGGTTCAGCGCCAGCCTACCGAGGGTGACCATAACATCGGAAAACGACTTCCCCCGGGGCGCAGCGCTAACTCGTAGACAATCGTATGTTCCATAGCGGCTCGCGCGTGGAAGGCTACGGCGTTACGGCACTACCGCGACGCAATATTGCTGATCATTGAAATTCGTGGCCCGCCACCGTGATATGGCGCCGCTCTTCACCGGCGCCGACGCCTCGATAAGATCCTGCGGCCGGCGCCGAGATCAAAATCTATAATTCAAGCCGACCCGGAGCAGATTTGCGGCTAAATCTGCAGAGCTCGTGAAGGGGTTCTTGGCCGCGGGAACTTGGACAGGACTAATAATGCCGGACGTTGTCAACGAACCAAAATCGGCGCGAAGATACTCCGCCTTTACCGTCCAGCTTCGAGCAATAGCCCATTCTGCGCCGCCCCCGACAACGTAGCCTTTCGCATTCGACGCGACGCTGGAATTTCCAAAGGCGCCACCGTTGTAAATCCAGTTGTCGGCATAGGAATTCGAAACAGACAATCTTGTCAGCGCGAGCCCACCCGTCGCGTACACCAGGAAATCCTCCGAGAGCAGATAGCCGACTCGAGCACGGAACGTCGCAAGCCAGTTGATTCTAGCTGTGGCGCTCGCGGTAAACACGAGAGGGACAGGTCCGGGGTTGTTGTTAAGTCCCGGATTTAGCGATGCGCCGCTTCCGCGATCGGTCAAGCTGAAATTGAGAGAGCTTACGTCCGCCTCAACGCCATACACGAGCCTGTCGAGACGCCAATTGTAACCTGCCAAACCGCCTGCGGTGAAATCGACCTGGGATTTTGATCCGCTGGCGGTTGCCCCTATCAATGCCCCGTATTCCGGATAGAGAAGGTTATTACAGAGAAATCCGACAGGCGGACAGTCCACCGTGCTCTTGGCGAAAGTCTGGCCTTGAGCGCCGCCCGCAATCAGCCCGACATAAGGCCCGCTCCAATTGTCGCTTCTTACGGTGTCCGCTTTATCGGGCGCCGTCAGCGACAAATCCGCTGCAACAGCTGAACAACCCAAAGGCCCCAAGAAGGCGCTGGCTGCGACCAACATTTTTCGCACCAGCGTGGCTCCCATCGTCGATGCGCCTTCTTTCCGATCGTCTCTCGGTTCGTCCGGCCAATGTCCCGCCATGCCGCTTGTCATCGAGTTCGCGCGCCGAGTCAAAATTCCGGAGAGCTACAACGGTGGCGGCGACCTCTGTCCACAGGAAAGGTGGGCCGGATGGCCAAACTGTCGCTCGCCGCAATGCGCCAGCGCCGATCGGCGGGACGACTTCCGCTCCGGGTCAAACTGCGAAATACTCAAACAAAGCATAGTCCTTTCGGGTTTCCCCCCGACAACGGACATGGACGCGACTCCTCCGACGGTACAGCGCCCGCCCACCCAGAGCGCCCGTGACCTCGGAAAACTGCCGCCCGTGGGCGCAGCGCAAACTCGCGGGCGGTCGCGTATTCGAGGGGGTCTCGCGCGCGGACGGATGGAACGTCATAACGCCACAAAGCGACGCCTCACCGCACCGCGTCGCCCGCAAGCATCGCCGCCATCTTCGCCGCGATCTCCTGCGCGAAGGCGCAAGACTTGCGCTGTTCGGCGTCGAGATGCACCGCCTTCAGCGTCGTCTTCGCGGCGAGCTCGCCGCTCTCGTCGTTCGTCATCTCATGAACGAACTGCAGGCTCTTTTCCTTGAAGCCGATCAGCGTCGTGCGGACGCTGACGACGTCGCCCGCGTGCAGCTCCCGCATGTAGGAAATATGCTGGTCGACCGCGGCCATGCCGCGCTTTGCGCTGCGAAGGTATTGCGGGGTCAGGCCAAGGGCGTTGAAGAACTGCCAGGTGGCCTCGTCGAACTTTCCCACGTACCACATGACGTTCATGTGGCCGACGTGATCGCAGTGCCAGGGGTAGACCGTGCCGCGATAGGTGACGAGCGGTTCGAGCGTCATGTCCCCCCGGAGCGCTGGAGATTGAACGGAAGCGACGAGCGCCGACGTTCCGCCGTTTGGCGGGTGAGGCTGTTCGGATCGCCTGCCGTTGTCAATCGGCCAATCGCGCCAACGCCGAGCGGAATGGTCGCATCGATCGGCCTCGCCGGTTCTGCGGGAGCGATGCAACGATTCGCCGCGATCGAGCGCCTTCTCCTGCCCGAGGCGATTTACGAGCGGAACCCTGTGATTTTCGCCTGACGAAACAAGAGTCCTGAAACAATTGCGGCGGCACGGTGACAGTCAGAGTGGTTCGCGGCGCCAGCGCAGCATTGCAAGGCTTATCGTCTTGCCAATTCTGTTACGATGTGCCTATCTGCTCCCTGCACATACGGGAGCCTAATATGAAAAAGACCATAATTGCCTTTGGTTTCGCCGTAACGGCGGCGCTAATCGGAACAGTTCAAGCGCAAGAAGCAAAGCAAGACTTCACGCTCGTGAACAAGACTGGCTATGAAATCAAAGAAGTCTACGTGTCTCCGAGCAAGTCGACCGACTGGGAGGAAGATATCCTTGGAGAAGGCGTGCTCGACGACAGGGGCTCGCGCGACGTTCACTTCCATCGTTCAACAAAAACCTGCCACTGGGATCTGAAGGTGGTCTACACCGTCGATTCTTCCAACGCAGTTTGGAATGATATTGATCTGTGCACCGTGGAAAAGATCACGATCCACTACGACAAGGCCGCCGACACGACCTCCGCGACCTTCGATTGAGCGGCTCGGGCGGCCGAGTTGCTTCGGCCGATCGTTCACGACGAAACGGCCGCCGGGGGGCCCGGCGGCCGTATTTGATTCGGCGCCGGCGGTTCGTTCGCAAGAAAGGGCGCGCGCTGACGCGGCGTC
>JBEKFO010000121.1:0-9963 GCA_050013275.1 Roseiarcus sp.
TCGAGGTCGCCGACCACGGGCCGGGCATTCCCGCGGACGACCGCGCGCGCGCGATTCATCGCTTCGTGCGGCTGGAGGGCGCGCGCTCGCGGCCGGGTTCCGGGCTCGGCCTGTCGCTCGCCGCGGCGGTGGTGCGCATGCACGGCGGCGCCGTGCGTCTCGAAGACAACTCGCCCGGCCTCAGGGTCGCCGTCACCCTGCCGGCGGTCGCTCCGGCCTTGCCGGCGCCGCTCGCCAAGGCGGCGGAATGAGCGCCGCAAGCCTCACGGACCGTCTCCGCTCGGCGCCGCGGCTCACCGCCCCCGCCGCGGCGCGCAAGCGCCTCGAGACGCTGTTGCGCGAGTGCGACGCGGTCGAACTGGCGGCGCTCGCCGCACGCGAGAGCGTACGCAACCTACTGCTCGGCCTAGCCGATCACTCGCCTTATCTGTGGCGGCTGATCGAAGAGGATCCCCGCCGCCTCGCGCGCCTGCTCGGCGCGTCGCCCGAAGCCGCGCTCGAGGCGCTGGTCGCCGCGCTCGGCGCGCGCCGCGACGACGACGAAGCCGAGTTGATGCGGGCGCTGCGCCGCGCCAAGCGCGAGTCGGCGCTGCTGGTCGCGCTCGCCGACGTCGGCGGCGTGTGGGACTTGACCGCGACCACCGAGGCGCTGACCCGATTCGCCGACGCCGCGGCGTCGGCCGCGCTGCGTTTCCTGTTGCGGCGGAACGCGCACGAAGGGCGTCTGAACCTCGATCCCGATTCGGTCGCCATCGAGGCCGGGTGCGGCCTCGTCGTGCTGGCGCTGGGCAAGCACGGGGCGCGCGAACTCAACTATTCCAGCGATATCGATCTCGTCGTGCTTTACGACGCGGGCGCCGCCTCGATCCCTCGAGGCGTCGAGCCGAGCCCGCTGTTCGTACGCATCGTCAAGGCGCTTGTCCGCATCTTGCAAGAGCGGACATCGGACGGCTACGTGTTTCGCGTCGATCTTCGCCTGCGGCCCGATCCCGGCGCGACGCCGATCGCGCTGTCGATCGCCAGCGCCAGCGCCTATTATGAAACGCTCGGGCAGAACTGGGAGCGCGCCGCGATGATCAAGGCGCGTCCCGCAGCGGGCGATCTCGATCTCGGGCGGCGGTTCCTCGCCGATCTCGCGCCGTTCATCTGGCGCAAGTATTTCGACTACGCGGCGATCGCCGATATTCACGCGATGAAACGGCAGATTCACGCGGTGCGCGGCCATGAGCGGGTCACGGTTCCCGGCCACGACCTCAAGCTCGGGCGCGGCGGCATTCGTGAAATCGAATTCTTCGTGCAGACGCAGCAACTGATTTTCGGCGGGCGGCGGCCGATCATGCGCGGCGCGCGAACGCTCGACATGCTCAGGCAATTGCACGCCGAAGGCTGGGTCGGCGCCGAAGCGGTCGCGGATCTCGCAGACGCCTACGCGTTCCTGCGCCGCGCCGAGCATCGCCTGCAGATGGTCGACGACGAGCAGACGCAGCGGTTGCCGTTCGAAAGCGCGGCGCTCGCGCGCTTCGCCAAGTTCTGCGGCTATGCGCGGCTCGACCGGTTCTCGGCGGAGATGACGAGGCGCTTGCTCCGCGTCGAGAAACATTACGCGCGTCTGTTCGAGGACGCGCCGACGCTCGACGCAGAAGCCGGCAGCCTGGTCTTCACCGGCGTCGCCGACGATCCCGAGACCTTGGAGACTTTGCGCCGTCTCGGTTTTCAGCGGCCGGAAGACGCCGCCGAGACGATTCGCGGCTGGCATTTCGGGCGCCGCCCGGCGGTGCGCAGCGCGCGCGCCCGCGAAGTGCTCACAGAACTCGTTCCCGGCCTGCTCGCGGCGTTTTCAGGTTCGGGCGATCCCGACGCGGCGCTGAGCGCGTTCGACGCGGCGCTCGCGCGCATGCCCGGCGCGGTTGAGTTGCTCTCCATTCTGCGCTCGAACGCCCCGGTGCGCGAATTGTTCGGCGATCTCTTCGGCAGCGCGCCGCGCCTCGCGCAGGTCGTCGCCGCGCGTCCGCACGTGCTCGACGCGGCGATCGATCCCGGCCGGGTCGGCGCGATCGGCGAGAGCCTCGACGAAGATCGCCTCAACGCGCGGGTCGCCGATTTCCTCGACGCCGCGCCGAGTTTCGAGGACATGCTCGACCGCGCGCGCGATTTCGCCGCCGAGGAAATGTTCCTCATCGGAGTGCGCCTGCTCTCCGGCGCGCTCGATCCCGAGCGGGCGGGGCGCGCCTACAGCGCGCTCGCGCAAAGCCTCGTCTCCGCGCTGCTCGCGAGGGTCGGCGACGCCTTCGCGTTGGATCACGGCCGTGTGCGCGGCGGCCGCGTCGCCGTCCTCGCCATGGGCAAGTTCGGCTCGCGCGAAATGACCGCGGCGTCCGATCTCGATCTGATTCTGATCTACGATTTTCCAACCGACGCCGGCGACTCCGACGGCGCGCGGCCGCTCGGCGCCGTGGTCTATTACACCCGTCTGACGCAACGCCTCGTCGCCGCGCTGACCGCGCCGACCAAGGCGGGAAAGCTCTACGACGTCGATCTCAGGCTGCGCCCGTCGGGACGCAAGGGGCCGCTGGCGACGCAATTCTCTTCGTTCATGCTCTATCAGTCCACTGGGGCCGAGACCTGGGAGCACATGGCGCTGACGCGGGCGCGGGTGGTGGCGGGCGAGCCGAGTCTCGCCGCAGAGATCGGAAAGGCAATCGCCGCGGTCCTCACCGCGCCGCGCGAGCCGGGCAAGCTCGCCCGCGAAGTGCGCGCGATGCGCAAGTTGATCGCCAGCGAGAAGGGCGACCAGGACCCCTGGGACCTCAAACTGGTCGCGGGCGGCCTCATCGACGTCGAATTCGTCGCGCAGTATCTCGTGCTCGCCCATGCGCACGACCATCCCGGTCTGCTCGATGTGTCGACGCGTGCGGTCATCGCCGCGGCGGGCGCCGGAGGCCTCCTGACCCTCGACGAGGCCGAGACGCTCGCCGACGCGCATCGGCTCTACACCGACGCCACTCAGATCATGCGCCTCGCCGTCGCCGGCCCGTTCGATCCGTTGAAGGCGGCGAGCGGCGTCAAACGGCGCATCGCCGCGGCGGCGGCGCTGCCGGACTTCGAATCGCTGCAAGGGGCGGTGCGCGACGCGCGCGACGCGGTGCGCCGCGTCTACGCCAAAGCACTGGGCGGACACGCGACTTGACGCGAGCCGGACCGCGACGGCTTTGAATGCGGGGAAATGGTCGGAGTGAGAGGATTCGAACCTCCGACCCCCTCGTCCCGAATAAGGGGGCTGCCCCGGAAGCCCCACGTTTGTTGACCCTTTTCGTCGAGTTCTCGCTCGATTATCTCGTTTTGTTCCGTCCAACCTGTGCGGAACCTGTGCGGCCAGTGAGAGCGTCGCCAACACCCTTGTGATGATCCGGATGATGGTGACCATACACCCGCTGGAGAACTTCGAGGGTCATCCCGAAAAAATCGGCGGCAGCGTAAGCGTCCGCTGAACCCTGCATTGCCCAGGTTACTGCAGTATGGCGTAACACGTGTGGCGAGACGTTCTCAAGGCCCGCATCAGTCGCAACGTTTGAGAACGCCTTGCTGACGCGCGCGATCGGTTTGCCAGCGAATTCTATCACTGAAGTCTGAGCGGTGCTGAGTCGTTTCCATCGGCGAAGATGCGCTAACAGTCTTTCGGGTAAACGGATCGTCGTTTGCCGCTTCTTCGTTTCAATCGCCCCTGGCGCGCGCCGATAGAACACGCCCTCAGCAAGATCGACGTATCCTCGGCCAGCAACTGGCCCGAACGCCGCGCCGCAAATAGCGCCTGCCCGGGTTCCGGTATATAGCGCGACCAGGATAAAGCGAGCGATATGCCGCCGCGAGCGCCGTTCAGTCGCTTTTCCTCTCTGGACCTCTCGATATCGCCACGCCGCCCAAATCAATCTGGCAGCTTCCGATCGAGTTAGCCAGCGTTCCCGGGATTTTGCCCGCGGAGGCAACACGACCTCAACAACCGCGTTGCAGAGTCCTTCCCTCCGATGATGATTGATCGCTGCTCGAAGATCTTCAAGTTCTCGTCGCGCCATCGAGGTAGACCCGCGCTGCAGGATGTAGGCTCGACACAGAGCCCCATTCACTTCCGCAAGCGTCCGCGTGCCGAAGAAGGCCAAAAGCGCCGACATGCGCTGCCCGAGCTCAGTAGGCCGACGAATCGTCGTCGCGGCGTCCGTGCTATAAATATTCAAAACGTCGGAGATCGAAATTGTTGCTGGATCTCCGTTCCGTTGACGCTCCGGAATGTATTTGTCACTTATGTAAGCCGCGAGCCGTTTCTCAGCTTCGTCGCGATCATTTGCGCCGCATCCAGTGCGGATCTGTTTCGATCCGTCCCTAATGACCCAAGTTGATTTCGTGTTTTCGCTCGGCGGCCTGAGCCACAATCGAGCGCCTTTGGATCGGTTCGACATAGCGCTCTCATCCCCTCGATTGCGGCGAGGGTCGTATAGTCCTTGCCGGCGATTCGTTCGGTAACCAATCGACCCTTTGCAGCCTCCCGGCGAAGTCCCGCAGCTGTCATGCCACCAGCGGGAAACGCGAGTTGAGCAGCGAGCTTTAGTCGCAAAGGCGAATTGAGCGAGATGTCGTCTCTATTAGCTTCGAGAACTTTCTCGTAATGTCGCTGTCTGCCGTTTTCGGTTCTTGCCGATGCTTCCCGACGATTTGTCTGAGACCCGAACGAGTCGTGAGTTCCAAGCACCGAGACTGATGTGATTTGCAGAGGCCGCGCAAGTCCGCTCACTGAAGTGGCATCCCGCCTCATTCCATCCGGGGCGACTACGGTAGCGGCATTCGAAAATGGGGGCGCTGGGATTTGGGCGTGAGGATCTTGCATCACTAGTCTATAGCGAAAAAGTTGCGGCTTGCGCTCCGAATCGTGAGCAAATTTTCGCCAGCCCTGCTTTCAAGTGCCTTTGACGCCTCGCCAAGCGCGCAGAGCGCGTGCGGGCGGTCCGTCGGCCATCGCGCGGCAAAGACGCCGCGCTCGACAGCCGCGGCGGCGAAGTGACAAGGGTCCGAAGATTTTGTTCTGAGCACCCGATGGATGGGGGTGCCGATCGAATTGACCGACCTAGGACTTCGATCGGCGCCGGATTGGTCTGCATCACGCGCTGCGACGATCAGTCTTCGTCATCATAGGCTGCGAGCGCCATGGAACGAACGCTCGCCGCTTCGACTGTGTGAGCCCGATCAATTGGAGACGCGGCTCGAGTGACGCCAGCCTTGTGATCGGCCCGCCAATTCCGTCGCGATCGGACGAGCCATACGGAAGTCCACGCGCGCAACTTGGAATGCCCTCGGTACGGACGTCACGTTGAGGTAAAGCGCAGGCGGATCGGTTCGGCTCGCCGGATCGGTTTCCATGGAATCCCGTGGCATTTCGCCGTGGCGGTCGCCGAGACTCGAAAGCGAGGAGCCGGAGCTCCTCCTTCCTCATTCTCGATTAAGCGGCCTTTTGGCCGGTAGTAGGCTTGAGCGGACGTTCGTTGGATAATGACTGCCGTCCCGTGTCGACCAAAGCGGCTATCGCTCGCGGTTTAGTTGAATGACGCAGACGGGTGGTTAGCAGGGCTTGCGCCCGGCGAGGTGCAGCGGCCGGTTTGCGCCCACTACTGCCGGCTCCGGCCAATGAGGCGTTATTCGAAAGCGGACGCGACGCCGGCGAGGCGCTGGCGGGGACCGCGGGTCGACGTCGGTCATCTCCAGGGCGAGAGCCGAGCGTCAGGCTTGCGCCGGGAGCGTACTTTGATGTTCGGCGAGGGGCGGATATCGCGGCGGCTGGCGGCCCTAGCGTTTTCGCTACGCGGCGTTCAAGATGAGAGGGGAAAGGGAGTTTCCACCGTGCGAACCCTCGAATTTCCGCAGTCGGAGCGCCGCTGGCGTCGCTTTGCCGCCCACCGTCCGGCAACTCGCCGACGGCTGATCCCAACCCTCCGAGCAACCAAAATATAGTGCCAAGGTGCTTTTCCAGCACCGATTGGCGCTCGCAATCAATGCCTTGATGATTCGAGGTGTAGAAGATCAATTTGACGGCGGACAGATCGGGCTTCAAATTTCAAGAAGCGACGTTGCAAATCCTCGCGTGGCGGCCTGCGGATTCCCGCGCCGCGCGAGCCCTCGCGATAGGTCCCCGGAACATCAACTGAATCTGAAATCGCTTAGATTCGCCGCAAGCGTCGTCTTCGTGATTGCGTTCAGGGTCAAGATGTCCCCCGCAGAGTCGGCGATGGCGACGTTGGCGCCGACTTGCATCGCCTGCGCGAGCACCGCCGCTGCGTCCTGTGCCTGGGTCATCGTCGGCGTCAGATAGCTGAACATCGAGAGCTCGAACTGAACCACGTCGTGCGTCGCGCCGGTCGCCAGGAAGCCGCTGATGGCGCTTTGCCCAAAGCCGGAGGCGTAGTCGAACGTTTCGGTGTTCGTTCCGCTCGCAGTGATCGCCTCGATCCCATGCGGATTGATTGCAAACGTGTCCGAGCCGGTCGTTACGCTCTGCTGCTGGGATGACGAAGACACCGCCAGGCCGTTGCCAGAAAGAACCAGGGTCCCCGAACCGTTCGTCATGTCCTGGGCCTGCGCCACTTTGGCGCCGGCGGTACTGTAGAGGTTCTCGTAAGAGGAGTAGCCGAGACCCGTCACGTCGAAATAGGCGATGTCGTAGCTGCCGTCGGCGTTGACGGTCTTCTGTTGGATCAACGCTCCGCTTTGGAAGACCGAATAATCGCCGTCGGCGAATTTCTCCGTCACCGTGTCGGAACCCACCGCCGTCACGCTCAAACCGCTCGACAAGATCGCCGCCGTCTGTGCCGCCGTGTAGCTGACATTGGCGTTGGTCGAATAGAGGTCGCCGACCCCGATCCCCGTCAGCGCCAGAATCTGCGCCGCGGTCAGCGCCTGCAGATGCGCTGCCGTGTCGGCGACGCCCACCGTTGAGCCCATCGGCGCCGACAGCGCAATATCGGCGCTCTCAAAGGCCACCGCCTGCGCCGTCGTCAGCGCCAGGCTTGCATCGCTCGCCTGCACTTCGGTCACATGCAGCGTCGACGTCAGGCTGGCGATCTCGGCCGCCGTCAGCGTTTCGATGTTCGCCGCCGTGTCCACGACCGCGGCGCTGTCGCCGGCCGGCATGGTCAGTGTAACCTTGGCCGTCTCCAACGCCAGCGCCTGCGCCACATCAAGCGTCACGCGCGCGTCGCTCGCCTGAAGGTGCGTCACGTGCAGCGTCGTCAGGCCAGCGATCTCGGCCGCGCTCAGCGTAGCGATATTCGCCGCCGTGTCGGCGATCGCCGCCACGTCGCCGCTCGGCACGGCCAGCGTAACCGCCGCCGTCTCCAACGCCAGCGCCTGCGCGAGGCTGAGCGCGACGCTCGCCCCCGTCGCGCTGATCGCGCTGACGCCAATCGCCGGCAAGCCGGCGATCTCACTCGCCGTCAGCGTCTCGACATTCGCAGCTGCGGCCGTGATCGTGATCTTGTCGCCGCTCGGGACCGCAATCTTGAAAGCGATCGCCTCCAAGGCCAGGGCTTGGCCCACATTGAGCGCGACGCTGGCGTTGCTCGACGTCACGCCGGCAAAACCCAGCGCCGGCAGATCGCCGATCTCGGCCGTCGTCAGCGTCTCGAGATTGGCCGCCGTGTCCGACAGCGTGACGCTGGCGCCCGGCGCGGAGACCATGACCCCGGCGGTCTCCAGAGCGATCGTCTGCGCTACGGTGAACTTCACCGCCCCGTTGTTCGAGGCGAGTTGGGTGATCCCGGCGCCATGCAGCGCCAGAATCTGCGCCACGGTCAGCGCCTGCAAATGCGCCGCGGTGTCGGACACGCCCACCGTAGAGCCCGTCGGCGCGCTAAGCGCAATAAGCGCGCTCTCAAAGGCCACCGCCTGCGCCGTCGTCAGCGCCATGCTTGCATCGCTCGCCTGCACTTCGGTCACATGCAGCGAAGCCAAGCTTGTGATTTTAGCCGTCGTCAAGGCCCGAATGTTGGCCGCCGTGTCGTCAACCGCCAGCGCATAGCCCGCCCCGACAAACGCCGAATCTTGCGCGGCAGTCAGCGCCAGCATCGTAGCCACCGTGCCGGCGACCGCCACCGGACCGCCGGCGACGGCCAAGCTGTCGCCTGACAGCATCCACGCCTGCGCGACGGTCAGCGTCACCGCGCCGATCGCGAAAATATGACTGTAGCCCGCCGTCTTTAAGGCGTTGGCCTGCTCCAGCGTGATCGACCTGATATCTGCAGGCGTATCCGCGATCGCGACTATATAGGAGCCAACGATCTTGCCGAGCGCCACAGTGTCGTTCAGTGCCTGATGAATGGAGAGAGTCAGAACCTGCGTGCCGGCGCCGGTCAGTGCGATCGAAGTCACGCGCGCGTCGGCGTTCAACGCGTCGAACTCGGCTGCGACATCCGCCGCGGTGTCAGAAATGGCGATAGCATAGTTCGAGTTCGTGATTTCGCCGGCCGCGGTCGTATCGTCCGCCGCTTGCGCCGCGGTCAGCGTGAGGGTCGGCGTTCCGCTGTCCGTCAGCGTGATCGACGCGAAATGGGCATTGGCGTTCAAGGCGTCGAAATTAGCCGAGACGTTCGCCGCCGTGTCGGAAATGGCGATGACGTAGCCCGAGTTCGTGATCTTGCCGAGTGCCGTTGTATCGCCCAACGCCTGGGTGGCCGTTAGCGTCAACGTCCCATTGTCGGTCAGCGTGATCGACGAGACATGCGCGTCGAGGTTGAGAGCGTCGAATTTGGTCGCGACAGTGGCAGCCGTGTCGGCGATCGCGACCGTGAAGTTCGCGTTCGTAATCTCGCCGAGCGCGGCTGTGTCGTCGAGCGCCTGAGCGACGCTGAGCGTTAAGGTCGGCATCCCCGTGTCAGTCAACGTAATCGATACGACGTTCGGGTCGGCGTTGATGGCGTCGAACGCCGGCGACACGGTCGAAGCTGTGTCGGCGATCTCGATCGATCCGGCCGCGTCCAGCGTGCTTTGGTTGGCCAGGAAGTCCGCGACCGTTACGGTCTGAGCAGGCGGGTTTTGCACGACGAGTTCAGGCGAGACGTTCAGCGACGAGAGCGTCTGGAGGTACTGTCGAATATCCGCGGACGTGTCGACCACGGTAATCGATACGATCGAGTAATCGGCGTTTAAAGTCGCCACAGCCGCCGCAACATTCGCGGCCGTGTCCGTGATCGCGATGTTGTAGTATCCAGAAATATCGTTGAGGACGCGGGCGTCGTTGACGAGCTGCGCGACGGTCATATCGATCGTGTACGACCCTGGCGTCAAGGAAATCGACTGCAGGTTCGGCATCGACGCCAGAGCGCTCAAATTCTGCGACACGTTGGCCCCGGAATCGATGACATCAATCCCGGAGACGTTCACGATTCCAGCGAGCTGCGCGGACGCTGTCAGCGCGTTTGCGACTGTGTCTTGTACGACGATTGAAGAGATTTGCGTATCTGCGGCGAGCGTGGCTCCGACGGAGAAGATCCCCGCAACCGTGTCGACAACATTGATCGAAGAAATGGTCGGGTTGGCGATCAACGAGGCATAGTTGGTCGCGATCGCGGCAGCCGTGTCTGTGACCGAAAGCGAGTACGGGCTGACGATCTTCGCAAAGATCGCGCCATATTGCAGCACCTGCGCCACGCTGACATCGAAGGTCTGCGTTCCCGATCCATAGAGCGTGATCGAGGCGAGAGACGGCACCTCGGCAATTGTAGTCAGGTATGTCAAGACTTCCGACGCGGAGCCGGAAATCGACACCGTGTAGGGCGTCACGATCTCCGCCAGCACGCTGGCGGCCGACGCCGCTCCGAAGACTGAAAGCGCGAGGTTTGGGGTCCCGGCATCAGTGAGGGTGATTGAACTGATCGGCCGTCCAATGAGCGAATAGATGTCTTGGGCAACATTTGCGGCGCTGTCGAC
>JBEKFO010000122.1:0-9933 GCA_050013275.1 Roseiarcus sp.
GCCGCCCGCGTCGGCCGACCAGGTTCAGGACCTGATCGCGGGCACGCTCAAGGCATGCCGAGGCTGCGATCTGCACGGGGCGAATTTCAAGAAGGCCGACCTGACCGGCGTCGATCTGACCGGCGCGAACCTGACCGATGCGACCTTCCACCGCGCGGTGCTGCGCGGGGCGATCCTGGACGGCGTGACGGCCACGGAGGCCAATTTCAATCTCGCGGACCTCACGAAGGCCAGCATGGCCAAGGGTGATTTCTCGCGCGCGATGTTCTACGCCGCGCAGATGTCGGGCGCCGACCTTTCGGCCGCCAACCTGACCGAGGCGCGGATGCAGACGGTGCGGCTGACCTCCGCCAAGCTGCCGGGCGCCATCCTCGACCGCGCCATCCTGCACGACGGCAAGACCAACAACTGCGACTTCACCGGCGCCTCGTTCCAGGCTACCGACATGGAGCGCATGGCGCTCGGCCACAGCAAGTTCACCGGCGCCACGATGAACGGCGCCAACCTCGGCAAATCCGACGCCAGCGCCGGCGATTTCTCGGGCGCCACAATCACCCAAACCGATTTCTACGGGGTCGACCTGCGCCGCGCTGTCTTTGCCGGCGCCCATGTCTCGGCCAACCGCTTCACCCTGGCCGCCACCACGGACGATACGTTCACCGGCGCGACGCTGACCAGCAACTTGATGCCTGACGGACGGCTGCATGATCAGGGCGCCTCGGACGGCGAATAGGGCGGGTTGACCAGTTCCAGCCGGGTCTGCGATTGGTAATATCCCTTGTTGACCTTCTGGGTGTCGCGGCTCAACGCCTCCTGGCCCTTCGTGCGCATGTAGCGGGCCTCGATCAGCAACTTCTGCCCGCTGCCGTCCGGGTTCGCGCCATTGCAGCGCTGGTGGGTGAACTCGTCGCCGACCTTCTGCTCGCCCTCCTGCATCGGGATGTCCTGGCAATCAAGGCGCCAGGTCCCGAACCGCGCCTGGAGGTTCCGGCTTAGCGCCACGGCCCCGCGTCGGTCGCGTTCGCTGGCGCGGTCGTCGGTCACGATGCGGATGCCCTGCGCCAGACCCTTGTCATCGACCAGCACCGATAACACCACCGGATGAGAATAGACCGATGTGCCCCCGGCCAGCGCCCGAAACTCGATCTCCAGCGCCCGGGCGATGTAGCCCTTCTCGTCGTCGTAAGTGAACGCCAGCTCGCGCAGTCCCGACGCCTCGGGCGTGCATTGCCGCCAGTCGGCAAAGCGCTTCAGCGGGATCGAGGCCGGGCCGCCATTGGTGCCGCAGGCCAGCGTCGCCACCGCGGTTTCCGGAATGCCGGTCACCGGGGCGCCCAGCTTCACGTCCCAGATGGTCAAGTCGGGCTCGACGGCGGCGTTCTGCGCCCGCGCCGCGCCGGGCAGGGCAGAGCAGCAGATCAGAACGCCAGCCACGCCGCCCCCGATCCGCCGGCGCGCCCTGCCTGAAATACGCATCAGTTGTCTTTCAGACAGGCGCAGGCGGCGTCAGCCGACGCGTCGAAATACAGCACGCGTTCATCGTTGGTCGGCTGACCGATCAGATCGACCATCTGCTTTTCGCGGAAGGTCTTGTCCATGATCGACTGCTGACCGTCGTTGAAATCCGCCAACGGCATGCCGAAACAGCGGTTATCGCGATACGAGACGCTGTCGTGATACGCCATCTGCGCGCCCGGAACGCCGTAACGGATCGCGTCATAAAGGCCCCGCGCGATGAGCTTGGTTTCGCGCCGGTGGGCCCCGGCTGAGTGCGAGGCCGGATTGCGCCCCGATTTGCCGTCGCCGGCTAAGCCGTGGCAATTCACGCAAACACCGCCGCGTTGGCAGCCCTGCTTGCCCTTTTCGGCATCGCCTTGGGTGAAATCGGGCTGGGGATCAATTCCGCCAGCTCCGAAGAGCACGGGCAAAGCGGGGCCGGCGCGCCGGCGACGGCTGGTTTCAGGGCTTGCAACATCAGATCCTCAGTCTCAGCATTTCCAGACGTCGCGCGCCTGCCGCGGGAAGACCGCCGCAGGGTCGGGCGCGACCGGCAAGGAGGCAAGGGCCGGGCAGATTTCTTTGCCCGACCCCAGGTCACAAGTTTCAGTTCAGGGCGAAGACCCACAGCATGTTGGAGGCCGACTTCATCTCCAGTTCGGGGTGATTGAAGCCCGCAAGGCCGACGCCGCCGCCCACGAAGGCCACATACTCCTTGTTGCCCACGGTGAAGGCGATCGGGGGCGCCATGATCGCGGTGCCGACGTTCATGCTCCACTTCACGTCCAGGGTCTTGGCGTCATAGGCCGCAACCGTGCCGTCCAGCGAACCGGCCCAGACCAGGTCCGGCGTCGCCAGCACGCCGCCGTACATCGGGAATGGCGTGTTGTGCTTGGCCATCGGCTTGCCGGTGGCCACGTCCGTCGCGAAGACCGACCCGGTCTGCACGCCGTTGTTAGCATAGGCGCCGCCCAGGAAGATCTGGCCCGGCTTCACGTCTTTCGGCGCAACCGTCTTGACCGTCGTGTCGGAACAGCCCTCGATCCCGGCGCCATAAGCCAACCCGAGCACCGGGTTGTAGGCCGTCGGGAAGAAGTTGGTGCCGCCCTGAATGTTCGGGCAGACACTGCTTTTCCCCACGGCGCGAGTGAGGGCGCCTTCGGCATAGACCTGCAGCGCCTTGGTTGGATTATATTCAAGCGGCTTGCCGGTCTTGGGGTCGACGCCTTTCGTCCAGGTCAGCTTCGTCACGTACTGGGCCGACTGGATGTAGGACCCGTTGGTCCGGTCCAGATCATAGAAGATCCCATTCCGGCCAAAGTGCGCCAGAACCTTGCGGTCCTGCCCGTTGATCTTGGTATCGACCAACATCTGCGGGCCGACTTCGTCATAATCGTGATAGTCGCCAGGAGTGTACTGGAAATACCACTTCATCTTGCCCGTGTCGACGTCCAGCGCCAACGACGAATTGGTATAGAGGTTGTCGCCCGGGCGATATTCCGGGTCAAACATCGGCACCGGGTTGCCCGTGCCCCAGTAGGTCGTTTTGGACTTCGGGTCGTAAGAGCCGGTCACCCAGGCCCCGCCGCCACCGGTCTTCCAGCAGTCGGGGTTTGCCGCCGCATCGCACTTCCATGTTTCCGAACCCACGTCGCCCGGCTTCGGAACCACGTAGAAGCGCCACAACTCGTCACCGGTGTCAGCCTTGATCGCCGCAACCCAACCGCGCGTCGCCCAGTCACCGAAGGACTGGCCAACGAGGATCTTGTCGCCGATCAACAGCGGAGCCGAGCTGAAGCCTTCACCCTGGTCCGTGGCGACATGCTTTTCCCAAGCCACGGCGCCGGTGTCGTCCTTACAAGCCACCACGCGACCGTCGTTCAGCGCGGTGATCACGTTCTTGCCCGCCAGGGCCAGACCGCGGTGCGCCAGCAGAACGCCACGGCTCGGGTCCTTGTTGATGTTGGTGTCGCAGATCCAGACCAGCTTAGCCTGTTTGCCGTCCGACAGGTCGAACTTGTAGGGCGTGCCCCACGGGTCCGATAGATACAGGAAGCCGTTGTCGACCAGCGGCGTCGTTTGGACCCCGCCGACGCCGAAGCCCGAAGGCTCGGTCCCGCCGAACGGCGCGGCAAAGGCCAGACGCAGGCCCGCCACGTTTCCGGCGTTGATTTCCTTCAAGGTTGAAAAGCGATTCGAGTCGTAGGTCTTGTGGACCATCAGCCAGTTGCCGGCTTCCGCATCGGTTCCAGCGTTTAGCAGTCGTTCTGGCGTCATGTCCGCCCAAGCGCTTGCGCTGGCCATGGCCAGCGCAGTCGCGCAGGAAGCAGCCATGAACTTGGCTTTTCTCATTGGTGTTCCTCCCTCAGGAAACAGATGTGGCCCATCTGTCCAAGCGTATCTTGGCGCCTTCGGGATTTGGATTTTCCAATCTTGAGCATAAGAGCGGGCTGCCCTTTCGGGCCTGCCGCGCCTCGGGCCGGGTTGCGTTCCGGCGTCAGGTCCGGCAGCGCCCAGATCGCTTGCGCCGTCATCGCCGGGTTGTGATCGGGCCGGCGGAAGTCGATCAGCTTCTGATAGTTCCTGGCATAGGACGGATGCGACAAGGAGCGCTTGCGCATCGCCAGCACCATGCGCCGTTCATAGCCGTTGGCTCTGAACATCATTATCTCGCTGAGGATCGACGCGTTCAGGTTCGGCAATCAGGAAACGGAAAGCAGGCTGGCCGGAAAAGAAATGGCGCGGCCTCGAGGATCGCCTCGGGGCCGCGCCGACAGCGGTGGTTGGCGAGGGGCGCGCCAACCGGCCGCACCACAAGGCAAACGGAAATCAGGCTGGCCTGGCCGAAGCGGGGGATCCTTCTGACATGGCAGGCTCGACGAACACCGACCCCTCGCGATGCGCCCAAGCCGTCGACTCGAAGATCAGGCCGCCGACTTCGAATCACGCTACGACGAACCATCGTTCGCCGGAGCGGGACCGCGCCTATGCCTTCGGCTTGCCGACAAACAGGCTGCGAAGCGGGGCCAGAACAAACAACGCCGCCCCTGCGGCGAGAGCCAACCAGTAACCGTTTCTCAGGTCCGACACCATCTTGATCTTGGCGCCAAACTGGGGTTCCGTGACCTTCGAAACGCCAATGAAATTGGCCCCCGCCCATCCAGCCTTCAGCTCACCGATTTCGTACGTAAGTCCGACAGCGACCAGGTAAGACAGGCCGACAAGTCCAATCAGAACCGGCGCGAGTGGCAACTTGAGCCGGCCCAGGGAGATCTGTCGATCAACGAAGAGACTGGCCGCAAGAGCCAACATGCATACGGTCAGATACGTCCACATGAAGGGGGCGAAGAACCAGGGCATGGACCAGAGAGATTCATCAGCATTGGCTCTCACCTGGGCCGCAACCTCCATCCCCCAGGGGCGCAGCACCAGGTGATCATCGCCCGGTATGACGGCGACCTTTGCGCTCCACCACGGCGAAAACCATGAATAGACCATGAAAGCGGCGCCAGCAATGAGTAGGGCGCGGAAGATCCAGCCCCCGGCGCCAGCACGCGAAGTCCCTACCGCATCGGTCTGCGTCATTATCCCCCCCGGAAAACCCGCCATCTTTGGGCCGGTTGCTGATCGCATGGATTCATACGGTGATCGCCGATGATTGCTCGGTGATCCACAATCGAATGGTAACAGCGCCATTTTCTTTGGGTCAAGCCTCGGACGTCCCAGGGCCGTCGCCTGACCGCCGAAGGCGTCGCTTCGCAGACGAGAGCGCGAACGTCCCGCCATCTCTCCCGAAAATGTTGTCCGCCCTGAACGGACCCGCCAAACTGCGCAAAGCGGCTAATTCTCTTCCAAAACATGAGCTTTTGCGCGCGATCTGCAACCGCAGACAAGCGCAGCGCAGCCTGTTCTGGCAGCGCCGCATTGAGCAGGGACTCAAGTCGCCAAAACGGGCGCTGGCCCGACCGCGCCCAACTGAAACACACAGGAACCAATCTAGAATATTGGAAAAGCAAATGGCTTACGTGTTTGGCCTCTGGTGGAACTCCCACGCCAACAAACTGGGGCGCCGATGGCGCGTTCTGGTGCATGTCTGGTGGCTGCGGCGGCCGCGTTGACGGGGCTCTTGACCGGGACGGGCGCTGCGCGGCCTGTTATCGCCGCAACGATCCGCCGGAGATACCGGACAGGTCTGAATTTCTGGTCGGGGCCATGTTGGCGGCTTAGGGATCTGGATTTTCCAATATTGAAAATTGAGTCCGGATCGCGCCGCATCATGCGGCGCGGCCTTCGGCCAGCAAGTCGCTGAGGGAGCGAATCGCCTGGCTTTGCATAGCCGGGGCATAGTCGGTCCGGCAGAATTCGATGACTTGCTGATAGAAACGTCCAAATGTCGGGTGGGATAGCAAATGCTTGCGCATGGCCAGCACGATCCGCCACCCTGGCATGTCGATCTCGAAAAGCTTGACGTTTTGCAGAACGTTCTGACTGAGATTCGGGATGAGAGTGCGCATCACATGGGAGGTGGCTAAGCCATCCGCCGTGAATTCTATCGAAGCCGCGAAGGTCGGCGCGCGAAAGGTCGGCACCGCATGGGGCAGATGACCCACATACCACTCGGTTGAAGCCTGACGGGTGGGAACGGCCGAGTCGATGTCGACATAATGCCGCAACAAGGGGTGAATATCTTGAGGCGGCGTTTGAGGCCTGAGGGCGTGTCTGATTTCTTCATCCGTCACCGAAGCTGGCACCGCCCAAATGGCCTTGTCCTCGAACAGGTTGGTGATGGCGAAAGACGACGCGTCATCGACGAGGGCCTGTTCCGCCACAACGGCAAAGTTGACGTGATGCATCCGAAGCTTTCCGACCAGCAGCGACGAGTTGAGGTCGTAAATCATCTCAAAACGAGTGAAGTTCGGCAAATTCAGTGCGATCCGGGCCGCGCAGCTGATGAAACGACCGCGCAAGGCCGGCGTCAGTCCGAACTTGATCACCAGATTGGCGTTGCGGAAGTTCTGGTCATGCTCATGCAAAAGCGCATGCATTCGGTCTGTCATCTCGGATGACGCACGATACCAGAACTCCCCCGCCGGAGTGAGCGAGACGGATCCGGTACGGTTGCGGTTGATCAGTTGCACGCCAAGGCTTTCCTCAAGCTTGCCAAGTTGCTGGCTGATCGAGGGCTGGGACAAACCGATCCGACGGCTCGCCTTGGTGATCGAACCCGCCACGACAACGGCACGAAAGATTTCAAGTTGGCGAAAAGTGAAGTCCATGGCGTCGAACGGGCTCTTCGTTATTTCAAGCGGGTGAATTGGCCAGAACGTCACCGGCGATGAGGTAGACGATGGCTTCGAGGACGCCGTTGGAAAGACCGGTGGCGATCAATCTGAGAATGCCCTCGGCCTTGGCCATGATCGTCTTGGCCAACCGCTTCATCGGGCCGAGATCGCAGACCTGAACCCAGGCGTTCCAGCGATCGAGGAAGCGCCGGGCGGTCTTGGCGTCCATCGCGAACAGCTGTTGCAGGTTCATGCGGATTTGCATCGCCTGGATCGAGTCCAGGTTCTGCGCTTCCAATCGAGACAAGGCCTCCTGTTCCTCCGCCGTCAGGCGGTCGACGTTCTTCAGGAAGATGTAGTGCCGGCCCTTGATCTGGAAGTCGGTCTTGGCCTCCTGACGCCGCACCTCGTCGACGGCCTCGTTGGCGAGCTTGATGACGTGGAATTTGTCGAACGTGATCTCGGCGTTCTCGAAGTTCGCCTTGGTCCCCGCCTCGAACGCCGCCCCCATGTCGATGCTGGCGTCGGTGACCGCCTCGCGCTTGCCGCCATGAGCGTCGAGAAAATCCGCGAATTCCTTCACCGTCCCGGCATCCTTGCCGTCGGCCACGTAGATGACTTTGCGCTGCGCCATGTCGACGAACAGGCTGATATGGTCGCGCCCGCGCCGCGCCGAGGTTTCGTCAGCGGCGATGCGCCGCACGTCAGACAAACCCAGCTTCTCCACCGCCTGCCAGACATGAAGCTCGACGATCCGCCACAAGCGCGCGTCGTGCTCGCCGACCCGCTTGGCCACATTGGCGATCGGCATCGCCTTGGCCAGCGCCAGCACGTAGGCCTCGAACAACAACGTGGCCCCGGAACCCGCCTGAGCCCACGGCGTGGCGACCTTGCGCACCCTGCACAGATTACCCGCGGCACACGAGCGTGCAACAGCGTGCGACGCTGGAAGAAGTCCAAATGCCGCCACGTCTCGTCCTTCGTGTCGTGAACCGCGCAACCCTCGCGGCCGCACTCGGCGCAGGCGAACCGGCTCCCACGCGGAAAATCCACGTACAAATCGAGCCGACCATCCTCCACCGCAAACTCGCTGCGCGTAACCCCCCACGGCGACGAGAGCCCCAGGGCCAAGTGGAAAAGATCGGTGTCTCGCATCCCCCCGCGATAGACTCGAACCCAACCGATCGCTCCCCATGCCAAACGAAAAAAACGGCCTTACCCACTCCCTTCAGCGAGGAGCCGTCGAGCGACCTTCTGAAGATTCAATGGATACTATAAGGATTCATTATGGTCGATGGGAAGCAGCAAGACACACGATTCTCCTATGATGATTATAATCGAAACAAATAGCGGTGAAAAAGCCTGGACTGCACCCCTCAGGTGAGACACGCTAATTGAGTGACAAAGCTTCGTCCTGGCTTAGCGTTGGCGCGACCGGCCGCAGCTCGGCCTCGAACTGGACCGGCGGTTTGTGATCGTCACCCTTCCCGCGAGAGGGATAGAAGGCAGTTCTTGAGTCACAAGGGCCTCCCGTTCTTAGCCCGCAAATCGACGCGACCATAAGCCCTGTTCCCGTTTCGTTTCAATGTGAGCTGCCCAGTCGTGAGCGGGTCCCCTAGTTGCGACGCTCGATTGCCTGAAGGTCGTTGGCAACCTGTTGAAATACGCGGCGCGCCCGGAGAGATTCGAACTCCCGACCCCCAGATTCTTGGTCTGAAGGTTCCCATTCCGCTCACTTGGAAGGTTGCTGATCGAGCTTTGCCGCGAATCTGCGCGGATTAGGGCGATCGTACTTTCGCAGCACCTGGAGCGACCGCCAACCGCCCTGCTCGGCAAGCTCGACGATGTCGAGCCCGCGCTCGCCGGCCATGCACGATGCGCCCTCGGAACGCTGGTCGTGGAAGGTGAGATCCTTGATACCGGCGCGCTCGCAGGCGGCGCGGAAGTTGCGCGAGATGCTGTCGGCGCGATTGGCGAACACGGCGCCGGAGGCCAGCGGCGCGAGCCCACGCAGGATCTCGACCGCGCGCGCCGAGAGGCCGATCGTCCGCTCGCGATAGGAGCCGTCGGTCGACTTCGTGCCGCGCAGCACAGCGGTGCGCTCTTCGAGGTCGACGTCTTCCCAGCGCAATAGGTCAACGATCTCACTGCGGCGGCACGCGGTCTCCCAGGCAAGCTCGACGATCGCCGCCAGCGGTTTGCAGCGGCTGTCTCGACAGGCGGCGGGCAGCCGCTCCTCCTCGTCGCCGCGCAGGCGGCGGGTGCGCTCGCGGCGTTTCGGCTTGTCCTTGACCGGCACGTCCTCGACCGGGTTGCGCAGGCCCTGCAACCCCATCTCGACCCGCGCGAATACGAACGCCGCGGAAAGGCGCATCAGCTCGTCGAGCACCGTCTTCTCGCCGATCGGGACATCCTCATATTGGACTTCGAGCTTACGCCCTCTCTTGATCCGAACGACGCGGCCGTCGGCGTTGCGCTTCTTGCGCCGCACCGTCGCAGCGCGGCGCTCGCGCAGTCAGGCGATGACGTCGGCCGACTCGATCTCGCCGACGAAGCGCGGGGCGAGGGCGGTCTTGAGCAGTTGGTCGCCCTGGCTCTTCGCCTGAACCTTCGACTTCAGCGCGGCCAGCCCGGCGTCCTTGTACCGGGCAAGGACGTCGGCGAGCGTGGTCCGCTCCTCCCGGCGGCGATCGACGAAAGTGTTGCGGTTAAAGCCGTCGAGCACGCCGACACCCCGAGGCCTCCGCCTCGGCGACGCTCTCGAAGGTCTTCGTCTGCGCCGGCCGCCAGGTGCGGCGCACGCGCGCCTGGACCTGCAAGGGCCCACGCTCGGTCAGCGTCAGCCCTTTGATCGGCGACCAGGCGCGGCCGGTCTTGGCCGGCTCGGCTTCCGTTCGTTTGCGCGGCATTTTCTGCGGCAACTCCGGTCCGCCGATTGTCGCGGATCCGTCGCAAAAAATCAAAAAAATAGCCCGGATCTCTCCGGGCTTGGTTGATAGTCGTTGATTGAGAAGGCTTTTCTTGATCGAATCTGGTTGCGGGGGCAGGATTTGAACCTGCGGCCTTCAGGTTATGAGCCTGACGAGCTACCGGGCTGCTCCACCCCGCGGCAGGGAGAGGGCGGTAGGGAATAGGCAGCAGGCAGTAAGAAGGG
>JBEKFO010000123.1:0-9927 GCA_050013275.1 Roseiarcus sp.
CCGTGGCGATCCTTGTAGAGCGCGTGCGCGGCGATGCCGTATTCGGCGATCTCGTTCATGTCGTGGGTGCGGATCTGCAATTCGACGCGCTGGCTGCCCGGGCCGACGACGGTGGTGTGGATCGAGCGATAGTCGTTCTGCTTGGGGGTCGAGATGTAGTCCTTGAAGCGGCCGGGCACGTTCGGCCAGGTGGTGTGGGCGACGCCGACCGCGGCGTAGCAGTCGGCGACGGTGTCGACGAGGATGCGGAAGCCGTAGATGTCCGAGAGTTGCTCGAAGGCGATCGAGTGGCGCTCCATCTTGCGCCAGATCGAATAGGGCTGCTTCTGGCGCCCCTTGACCTCGACCTTGATGCCGCGCCGCGCGAACTGGTCGGTCAGCTCGGCGGCGATTCGCGCGATCAACGCGCCGTTCTTGGCCTTCAATTCCTCGAGCCGCGCCACGATCAGCCCGTGGGCTTCGGGCATGAGGTAGCCGAACGCCAGTTCCTCCAGTTCGCTGCGCATGCCCTGCATGCCCATGCGGCCGGCGAGCGGGGCGTAGATGTCGAGCGTGTCCTGGGCGATTCGGGCGCGCTTGTCCTCCGGCATGAAGTTCAACGTGCGCATATTGTGCAAGCGGTCGGCGAGCTTGATCAACAGCACGCGCGCGTCGTCGGCGATGGCGAGCAGGAGCTTGCGGAAACTCTCCGCCTGCTGGGCGTGCTTGGACGCGAAGTCGAGCTTGTTGAGCTTGGTGAGCCCGTCGACCAGGCCGGCGATCTCGGGCCCGAACACCGATTCGATCTCTTCCCGGGTGGTCGCGGTGTCCTCGACCGTGTCGTGCAGCACCGCGGAGACAATCGTCGCGTCGTCGAGCTTGAGGTCGGTCAGAATCGCCGCGACTTCGAGCGGATGGGAAAAGAACGGGTCGCCCGAGGCGCGCTTCTGCGTCCCGTGCGCCTTCATCGCGAAGACATAAGCGCGATTGAGCAGGTCTTCGTCGGCGTCGGGATTGTAGCGGCGAACGCGCTCAACCAGTTCATACTGCCGCATCATTGATCGGGTCGGGCCTCGCGTGGCTCGTAAAGGAGATAGGAGCTTGTCCCCGCACTATCCAGGCGCCCGCCGCGGCGCGCAAGCGTTATCGCGCCCGTCCCGTCTCCCACTTGCCACAGACAATCGCGGCGAGGGCCTCGGCCGAAAACTCTCGTTCTCTCGTGGGGCCGAGGAATGCGCCGGAATCGCTTGCGCTCGCGTTGCCGTTTCGCCCCGCCTCGCGGCGGACCAGTCGACTGCCGAGCGACTGAACAAAACATTGCCATAATTAATTATTCTTGAGTCGGGCAACGCCTCCAGACTTGGGAATGAGCGACACGTGACGAGCGTCGACGAACAGCGGAAACTACGAATTGCATACGCGTTGCAGCAAAGTGGCAGCCTCGTAGAATCTGCTGGGCTGTATCGTGAAATATTGCGAAGCAACCACCGTAATTTCCATGCGCTCCATTTCCTGGGAATTATCGAGGCGCAGTTGGGTAATATGGAGCGCGCCAAGGAGTTACTCGCTCGTTCAATGGCGATTCGGCCTCAAAACATTCAATTTATGGAAAATTTTGCGGCCGTGCTGTTGCAGACAGGAGACTACGCGCGCGCCCTTGACGTTTGCCGAAGAGGATTGACCCTTAATAGAAAGAATGTAACGTTAATGTATATGAAGGCTTCATCTCTGCTGTTGACCGGTAAATTGCGCGACGCGCTAAAGCAATGTGACAAGTTGCTGTTGATAGATCCGAATCATGTTGCAGCAAATAGTGATAGAGCGTTTGTTTTAGCTGAGCTGAAACAATATGAACGTGCGATGAAAAGTGTAGACAAAGCGCTAGAACTCGATCAAAATTACGTAGACGCGATACTTAACAAGGGCAATCTTTATGCCATACTGAAACGCTTCGATGAAGCTCTTGCGGCGTACGACAAGGCGTTGCGGCTGAATCCCACCCTCGCCAACGCTTGGATTGGCCGCGGTAATGTTCTCCGCCGGCTCAAGCGCTTTGCGCAGGCCCTGGCGAGTTACGACAGGGCGTTGGCGATCGACCCGGCCCTCGCGAAGGCCTGGTATGGTCGCGGCAATGTCCTTCGCGAGCTCGACCGCCCGGCGGAGGCGCTGACCTGCTTCGAGAAAATTCTCTCTCTCTCGCCTGATAATCCGGAGGCGATCGAACGCAAGGCCGTCGTCTTGCTCGAGGGCGGCCGCCTGGACGAGGCGAGCCAGGCCATCGAAAAGGCGATCGAGCTGGCGCCGAACAAAGCGGATTTCTACTATACCTTGACGTATTCCAAGCGCCTGTCGCCCGGCGATCCGCACATTCAGGCCATGGAGAAACTTGCGCAAGACATGCCTTCGCTCGGCGCCGATGAGCGAATCGCCCTGAACTTCGCGTTGGCCAAGGCATATCAGGACGTCGGGGATCGCGAGCGGTCCTTTCGACGCCTGCTCGAGGGCAATGCATTGAAGCGCAAGCAATTGGCCTACGACGAAGCGGCCGCCCTAGGAATGTTGCAGCGCACGCGGCAGGCGTTCGCCGCCGAGCGGATGCGCGCCAACCAAGGCGGTGGCGATCCGTCCTGCGTTCCGGTGTTCATTCTCGGCATGCCGCGGTCGGGGACCACCCTGGTCGAGCAAATCCTCGCCAGCCACCCGCAAGTTTTCGGCGCCGGCGAGATCCCGCACTTTGGCGACGCCATAGCGGGACTCGAGGGCGCCGGCGAGGAACTGCTGCATTCGCCCGAGGCGGCTTCGCTGCTTTCCGATGAGCAGTTGCGGCGACTCGGCGCAAGCTACGTCGGCCGAATCAGGGCGTTGGCGCCCGCGGCGGAGCGAATTACCAACAAGACAACGGATAATTTCCGCTGGATCGGTCTTATCCACATGGCGCTGCCGAACGCGCGCATCATCCACACGCGCCGCGATCCCGTCGACACGTGCTTGTCCTGCTTTTCGCAGATGTTCGACCAAGACGCTCTGCCATATGCTTTCGATCTCGGAGAGCTCGGCCGCTACTATCGCGCCTACGAGGCGACGATGGCGCATTGGCGCGAAGCGCTGCCGGCGAACGCGATGCTGGAAGTTCGCTACGAGGACGTCGTCGCCGATCTCGAACGGGAGGCGCGGCGCGTCGTGGCCTACTGCGGACTGGAATGGGATTCGCGCTGCCTCAGCTTCCACCAGACGATGCGACCGGTTCGCACGTCGAGCGTGACCCAGGTGCGTCAGCCTATCTACGCGAGCTCGGTCGGACGCTGGCGCGCCTATGAGGCGTCTCTCGGGCCGTTGTTGCAGGCGTTGGAGATCGAGGGGAAATGAGGCGCCTTTTTTCCCCTCTCCCCGCTCGCGCCCGCCAAACGCTTCGCGTTTGCGGCGGAGAGGCCGGGTGAGGGGCGTGGGTGAGTGGCCATAGTCTTGCCAAACAGGCCGCGCGGCTGATTTTGTGGGCATTGCGAGGCCTGTGGCCAATCCTCCCGGCCCCTCACCCTGCCTCTCCCCGTAAAGAACGGGGAGAGGGGAAGAAGGGCGCCGCCGCGCCCCGCTCCCCGCTCGCGAGGAGAGGCCGGGTGAGGGGCGTGGGTGAGTGGCCGTAGTCTTGCCAAACAGGCCTCGCGGCTGATTTTGTGGGCATTGCGAGGCCCGCGGCCAATCCCCGCGGCCCCTCACCCTGCCTCTCCCCGTAAAGAACGGGGAGAGGGGAGAAAGGCGCCGCCGCGCCCCTTCCCCCCTTGCGGGGGAAGGTGTCACGCGAAGCGTGACGGATGAGGGGGATCGCGCGTCAGCGCGATGGCTTGCGACGCGGTTGCGCGAGTTTATGCTTATCCGATGCAAGAGGAAATTCCACGCTCGCTTATGCGTCGTTTCGCGCGAGAACAGCGTGCAACCGCCGTCAAGGCGGAGAGCCTCATCTGGAGGGAGATCCGCAATCGCCGATGCGAAGGCGCCAAATTTCACAGGCAATTCGTGTTCGGAAACGCCATCGCCGACTTCGTCTGCTTCGAGCGGCGGCTCGTCGTCGAAATCGATGGCCCGAGCCATGAGGGGGAGGAGGCCAGGGCTCGCGACTCGCGTCGCGACCAATGGCTCGGCGCCCAGGGATTTCGAATCTTGCGCTTGCCGAACGACTTGGTGATCGGCTCGACGGAATTGGCGGTGGAGCGGATTCGCGCCGAATTGGCGAGGTGAGTGCAGAACGCGCGAAGCCATCGCGCTTGCGCGCGATCCCCCTCATCCGGCCGGCTCCGCCGGCCACCTTCCCCCGCGAGGGGGGGAAGGATAGCCCCCCCCATTCGTGACCTTTCTGCAACATCCCTCGGGGAAACGCCGTTTGGGGCCGAAATTCGGCATTTTCGGGTTTGAGGCGGGGCCGGACGCTTGTATGTTGCCGGATGTGAACGGGAGCTTCCCGCTCGCGAGTCGGACGGAAGGCGTCGATTGCTGGGGGACCAGCGCAAAAACGCCCGAGGTTCGTTGAAACGGGAAGAGGGGCGCTTAACACCTTTGACTCGGCTCGTTTTTTTGGTCGGCGACATAGGTTCTAAGGTTTCAACCAACTCCCACTTGTCAATCACTGGAGGTCAACAAATGACGCTCATGAAGAGCCTTCTGCTCGGTTCCGCGGCCGCTTTGGTCACGGTCGCCGCTGCTCAGGCCGCCGATCTTCCCACGAAGAAGGGCGCGCCCGCTGCTGAATACGTCAGAATTTGCCACGTCACCGCGAACGGCACCCCGATCACCGGCTTCGTGCTGCCCGGCTCGGACACCTGCTTCAAGATCAGCGGCGTCGTGTACGCCAACTACTCGATCGGCAACGTCGCCGACCACTATACCTATCTGACCTCCGGCGGCGTCGGGGCGGGCGTGTATACTGGGGTCATCAAGGCGACCGACCGCAGCGACATCGGCTTGGGCGCTCGCGGCCAGGTGAACTTCGAAGCGGTCAACAACACGGCGCTCGGCCCGTTGTACTCGACCGTTCAGGCGCAGGGCAACTACTACATCGGCGGCATCGGCGGCGACAACGGCTCCGGCGCCGGCGTTGGCCTTCCCTCGAACGGCTTCCGCCTCGACGACGCCTATATCAACGTCGCCGGGATCACCGCCGGTATCCATGGCTCGTTCTACGACTACCTGACCGGCATCTCGTACTGGGACGACCTGATCTCGCCCGATCACACCGGCGGCCAGGGCACCCCGTTGTTGGCCTACACCGCTTCGTTCGGCGGCGGCATCAGCCTGACGCTGTCGGTTGAGCGTCCTGAGATTCTCAACGACTTCGTCGACACCGCTCCGGCGGGCGTTCGCGCGCCTGACTTCGTCGCGGCCATCGACGTCAAGCAGGGCTGGGGCAACGCCCATTTGGCCGGCGTGGCGCATAACGTCCGTCAGGACAACGGGTCGGGCGGCGCTTCGTCGATCGACCAGTGGGGCTACGGCATCATCGGCGGCGTGACCGTCAATCTGCCGATGCTCGGCGCGGGCGGCGACGTCAAGGTGCAGGGCGTCTGGACGCACGAAGCGATCGACTACTCCGGTCTGACCAGCCCGGGCTTCGTCGGCAACACGATGAACGCCAACGGCACGCAGGTTGTGCTGGGCAGCGCGTACTACGACACCACCAACGCCGCTTGGTCGAAGCCGACCGCTTGGTCGCTCGCCGGCGCAGTCGACATCCCTGTCGGCCCGACGTTGGTGATCACGCCGGAGATCTCCTACGGTCAGGTCTCCTGGTCGGACAACCCGGTCCAGATCTCCAAGAACACGGAGCAGTGGATGGGCGGCTTCACCACCGTGTGGACGCCGGTCAAGAACCTCTCGTTCGCTCTCGACCTGCTCTACGGCTCGACCCATCAGGACCGGCCGACGAATTGGAACACGACCTCCACCGGGACGCCGTGGAAGGCCAACTCGGACGGCTTCAACGGCCGCCTGACGGTCGCTCGCACCTTCTGATCGCGTCTCGACGCGGTTTAGAGAGAACCCCGGAGCTTTGCTCCGGGGTTTTTTTGTTGGTGCGCCCGTTTGCTCCGGAAGGGTGCGTGCGGACTATCACGCTTTGCGAGCCTACGGCCAATCCCCAGGGCCCTCACCCTGCCTCTCCGCCGCAAACGCGAAGCGTTTGGCGGGCGCAAGCGGGAGAGCAGCGCACGGCGGCGCCGTCCTTCCCCTCTCCCCGCGTCTTCGCGGGGAGAGGCCGGGTGAGGGGCGGGGCGAGTAGCCGATCTGGCGCCAAGACGTACGATAAGATGTTCGGGCGAGCGGCTCGCCCTCACTCCAATCGCTCTCCCGCACAGGGCGTTGGTAAGAACGCTCGCCTGGCGACAAGTGGTTTCGAAAAAACGGAATCTATGGTAGTCTGCAATTTCGTTCCACCCGGCAAGCGCGCTCGGAAAGGAGCTTGTCGCAGCGCGCGGGACCGTCGACGGATCGGAGAAATCGCTTTTCGCCCTTTCCTCGGCTTAGGCCGTTGATTCCATTCGTTTCGGCCAAAGAAAATATTTGGAAAAGCTTGGATTTTCCTTGGAAAAAGCTTGGAAAAGTTTGGAAAAGGCTTGGAAAGGCTTGGAAAAGTTAGGAAAGGCTTGGACGGTCGTGGGCGGGGGGAGAGGCGCTGGCCTGCTACGGCTGCCGGCTCTTGCCGCCGACGTCGAACTCGAGGCGCATGCGTCCGCGCCGTCCGCGCGAAATTTCGCCGCCGTGAGCGCTTCTCGCCGCGACGGCTCTTGACTCTTGCGCGCGCGGGCCGAGTCGGGCGAGACAGGCGTTGTAGGCGAGCGGCTCCTGGTACTGGGCGCAGGCCGGATTGTCTTGCCCGCGCGCCGGCGCTCCGAGCGTGAGGCCCGCCAAGCCGATCGCGACGAGGAGCGCCCGACGCATCGCCGCCTTCCCTAGAGCCGCAAGGTCGCGCCGGTCTTCTTGGCGACCTCGGCGACGACTTTGGCGACGACCGCTTCGATTTCGGCGTCGGTCAGCGTGCGCTCGCGCGGCTGCAGCGTCACCGTGATCGCCACCGACTTATGCCCCTCCGGCAGGCCGGGGCCGCGATAGACGTCGAACACGTCGGCGCCCGCGATCAGCGCGCGGTCGGCGCCGAGCGCCGCCTTGAGGATTTCGCCGGCGCGCGCACCCTCCTTGACCACGAAGGCGAAGTCACGCTCGAGCGGCATGAATTCCGAGCGTTCCAGTTTGGCCTTGGTCTTGGTCGGCCGCGCCTTGGCCGCGGGAATGGCCTCGAGGACGATCTCGAAGGCGACGATCGGCCCCTCGGCGTCGAGCGCCTCGCAGGCGCTCGGATGCAGTTCGCCGAACCAGCCGGCAATGTTCTTGGGCCCGAACTGCAGGCTCGCCGAGCGTCCGGGATGCAGGAAGGCCGGGCCGCCGGGCACGACCTGAACGGCGTTCGCGGCAATGCCCAGCGCGGCGAGCAGCGCCATCGCGTCGCTCTTGGCGTCGAACGCGTCGACGGCGGAGAATGATCCGGTTGCGCCCGACCAATGCCGCCCTTCGCCCTTCGCCTTGGCCATGCCGCGCCGCACCGCGGCGGCGGCGACGCGCTGGTCGTTCTCGCCGTCGCCGAGGAAGATCTGGCCGACCTCGAACAATGCGACATCCTTGAGGCCGCGCCGCGCGTTGCGCTCGGCGGCGGCGACGAGGCCGGGCACGAGGCTGGGGCGCATGTCCGAAAGATCGGCCGCGATCGGATTGGCGAGCGCGAGGGCGGGCGCGCCGCCGCCGAACAGCTCCGCCTTGGGCTTGGCGATGAACGACCAGGTCACCGCTTCGCGCAGGCCGAGCGCCGCCAGCGCGCGCTTGGCGGCGCGGGTGCGCTTTTGCGACAGGGTGAGCACGGGCCGCGGCACGCCGGACTCGAGTCGCGCCAGCGGCGTCATCGGCACCCGGTCGAGGCCGACGATGCGCACGATCTGCTCGACGATGTCCGCCTTGCCTTCGATGTCGGGGCGCCAATTGGGAACGATCGCCTTGCCGTTCTCGATTGTGAAGCCGAGACGGGCGAGAATCGCTTCGCCCTCGCTTTGCGGGATGTCGAGGCCGACGAGGCGCTCGACTTCGCCGTAGGGAAATTCGATCGCGCGTTTCGGCCGCGTCGGATCGCCGGCCAGGATCAGGCGCGAGGCTTCGCCGCCGCAGAAATCGATCACCAGATTCGTCGCGAGGTCGGCGCCGGGGACGCAGAAGTCGGGATCGACGCCGCGCTCGAAGCGATAGCGCGCGTCGGTGACGATGCCGAGCTTGCGCCCGGTTTGCGCGATGTTGGCGGGGTCCCACAACGCGCTCTCGATCAACACGTCGCGGGTCGCCTCGTCGCAGCCCGAATGTTCGCCGCCCATCACGCCGGCGATCGATTCGACGCCGTTGTCGTCGGCGATGATCACCATCGATTCGTCGAGCGCGTAAGTCTTGCCGTCGAGCGCGAGGACGCTTTCGCCGGCGCGCGCGCGCCGGACGTGCAGCGCGCCCTTGACCTTGGCCGCGTCGAATACGTGCAGCGGCCGGCCGCGATCGAAGGTGACGTAATTGGTGATGTCGACGAGAGCGCTGATCGGCCTGAGGCCGATCGCGCGCAGGCGCTTCTGCATCCACTCGGGCGAGGGGCCGTTGCTTACGCCGCGCACCAGGCGCAGCGCGAAGGCGGGGCAGAGCTGCGCGTCGGCGGGCGCGAAATCGAGCTTGACCGCAGTCGGGCAGTTGAAGGTCCCGACGACGGGCTGCGGCGCCTGGGTCTTGAGCGTCCCCAGACCCGCCGCGGCGAGGTCGCGCGCGATGCCCGCGACGCCCGTCGCGTCGGGACGGTTGGGGGTCAGGGCGATGTCGATGACGGGATCGTCGAGGCCGCCGTAGGCCGCGTAAGCGACGCCGACCGGCGCTTCGTCCGGCAGCTCGATGATGCCGTCGTGGTCGTTGGAGAGCTCCAGTTCGGCGGCCGAACACAGCATGCCGTGCGATTCGACGCCGCGGATGACGCCCTTGGCGAGGGTGATGTTTTTGCCCGGGATGAAGGTCCCGACCGGCGAGAACACGCTCTTCATCCCCGTACGCGCGTTGGGCGCGCCGCAGACGACCTGCACCGGCGCCCCGCCGGCGTCGACCATGCAGACGCGCAGGCGGTCGGCGTTGGGATGCTGCTTGGCCTCGATCACCCGCGCGACGACGAAGCCCTTGTACTTCGCGCTGGGATCCTCGACCCCCTCGACCTCCAGCCCGATGCGCGTCAGCGCATCGACGATCTCGCCGAGCGAAGCCGTCGTTTCGAGGTGGTCTTTGAGCCAGGAGAGGGTGATTTTCATCGGTTCGTTTCTTTGCGCGGCCGGGCGACCAGTCGCGTTGCGAGCTTGAGTTGAGTCGACTTGTCGAGATTGTCCAGGGCGCGCACGGCTTCTCGAGCCATCGCGATCAGATCGAGTGCGTCTTGACGCGAAAACCTTGCAGCCTCGCGGGTACGCTCGGGAAGCGGATGCGGCTCCGGGTTGTAATCCGCCCATTCGCGCGCCGTATGCAATTCTTTGAACGCGAATCCTATCTTTTCGACAGTTTCGCCCAAGGGATGTCTACGATCCTCGCCGCGACTTGTGAGGACAGTCAAAGTCCGAGCATGATCGAGGGAACGATAAATGGGGGTGAAGACTTCCCAGGGCTTCGTCCAGCCCACCAAGGCATCGGCGCTCCTTTCCGCAAGCGCCTGAAATAGCGCATAATAGGCCGTCGAAACGGCACGGCGTAGCGCCGCCTGCGTGCGCTGTTTTGCGAGCAAGTCGGCGTTGTCGAGTTGATCGGCGACCAATTTCCACATAGCGATCAATCACGCGATCTTGCGTGTGTCTTCCGCCGGTTCGTCCCCCGGAGCGATGAAACTCAGGTAAGGAAACCGATCATCGTCGATCG
>JBEKFO010000124.1:0-9924 GCA_050013275.1 Roseiarcus sp.
GACGACGAAAATCAGCGCCGGCAGGGAATTGGATTTCCTCATCCTGGTGCTCCTTTTGCATGCGGGAGCCGGGCGCCTCAGCGCCTCGTCCCGCCGCCCTCTGAGCCGCCGAACCAGCGCGACCCCCGGCCACGCCCATAACGCGCGCCTGCCCTTCTTCGCACGGGACCCGCGCCCGGTCGTTGAGCCCCGTCAATCCGACTCGAGCGTCTAGCCACCCGGCCAGCCGAGCCAGCGCGGCGCGCGACGCCGATAGGCCTCGTATTGGGGGCCGAAATGTTCGCTCAAGAAGCGTTCCTCGGGCAGGACGTAAGCCCAGTTGAGCCACGCCGTCAGCGCCGCCGCGAAGGCGAGATTGGCGAAGACGCTGGTCGCGACCGCGAGCCCTGCGCTCGCCATCGCCATGCCGAGATACATCGGGTTGCGCGAAAAACGGAACGGCCCATCGCCCATCAGTCGCGGCGTCGCGCCGAAGGGAACGACGACGACTCCCGCACGCTTGAAGGTCGCGTCGGTCCAGAGATTGAGCGCAACGCCTAAGGCGATCAGCGCTCCTCCCGCGACGATCTCGAATAGGCTCGGCCTCGGCGGCCAGGTCAGCGCAATCCCAGGCGCTTGCAGCGCGAGGCTGGCGACGAACATCCGTGGCGGCAGCCAGCGGCCGAGCGGGATCGATCGATTCGATTGCGTCATCGGGAAGCTCCCGGCCAAGCGCGCCGATAAAGCGCTGCAATCCTTGTCAGCACAATCCGGTCACATCGTCGTGACGGGAGGCTGCGCCGTTTCGCCGCGCCGATTGCGGCGGCCGGTCGGCGAGGGCATTATTCCTCGGCGAAGATGGGAATGGGACATGAGCGCCGACGCCTCGGAAGCCCCGGCATATGCGAGCGCAGGCCCGTGCGGCGCCGTTGCGCTGGCGCTTGCCCCGACTTCGCGCAACCTCGCGTTGTGGAGCGCCTTCGTCTTCGCCGGCTCGCTCGCGCTGTTCCTGTGGGGCCTCGGCGCCGCGCGCGAGATCTATTTCGACGAAACCTGGTACGTGCCGACCGCGCGCACGCTGATCAAGACCGGAACGATGCTGCATCAGGAGCATCCTCCGCTCGGCAAGATCTTGATCGCCTGCGGAATGCGCATTTTCGGCGACAATCCAACGGGTTGGCGGGCGATGAGCGCGCTGTTCGGCGCGTTGACGCTCGTCGCGGCGCTGATCTGGTCCTACGCGTTGCTGCGCGATCTCGGCCAAGCGCTTTGGGCGAGCGCGATCACGCTCTTCGCCGGCGTGATCTACGTCCAGGCGCGCATCGCGATGCTCGATATCTTCCTGATGGCGTTCTGCGCCTTCGCGCTCGCGTTCTTCACCTTGAGCCTGAAAGAGAAACAATCGCCGCGCAAATCGCTCGCGTTCGCGATCGCGATGGGCGTCTGCCTCGGCTTGGCGAGCGCGTGCAAGCTGTCGGGCCTGTTCCCGCTGTGCGGCGTCATCGCGGTGCGCCTGCTCATCGGGCTCCTCAAGCTGTGGCGCGTGCGCTTCGAGGACCCCAAGGAGACGGATTTCTTCGCGCCCGACGTCTGGGCCGCCCTGACTCCTCTCAACACGGTTCTCGCCTTGGGCGCGGCGCCGTTCCTCGCCTATTTCCTCACCTACCTGCCGCAAATGATCCACGAGGGCTCGATCCTCGAATTCTTCGCTTCGCAACGCCGCATGATCGAGATCATGACGGGAAGCTCGGCGACCCACCCGTATTCGAGCCTGTGGTTCCAATGGCCGGCGATGACCCGCCCGGTTTGGTACCTCTTCCACGTCGAAGGCCCCAACGCGGCGACCTGGAGCGCCCAGCATCCGGCGCAGGCGATCGTCGCCATCGTCAATCCGTTGGCGCTTTACGCCGGCGAGGCGGCGATCCTGTTGGCGGCGTGGCGCTGGATCGTCAAGCGCGAAGGCGACGCGATGATCGTCACGGTCGCGTTCTTCTCGCAATATCTGCCGTGGGCGATCAATCCGAAGGGGCTTGAATTTTTCTACTATTATTTCCCGCCGTTGCTTTGTCTCGGCCCGGCGCTCGCATTGGCGTTCTTTCGCAGCGGAGCGCGGCCGCACACCGTCGCCGCGGTCGTCTTTCTCGCAGCGGCGGGGCTGACCTTCGTCTTCTACCTGCCGGTGCTGTCGGCGCAATTCCCCATCGACCCCAGCGGTTTCGAGCAGCGCATCTGGTTCGACGCCTGGCGGTGACGGTGCGCCGCTCGATTTCATTCTCGGCCCGCGGCGGTTAAGAAGCGACGATGTCCGACGCCGCCTCCCCTCCGCCTCGTCCGAACCCGCCCAAGATCTCGCGCTCGGACGCGGCGTTCTGGCGCGTCACCGGCGCCTTCTTCTTCGGCGGCTTCGCCACCTTCGCGCTGCTCTACAGCGTGCAGCCGTTGATGCCGGTGTTTGCGCGCGAGTTCGCGATCTCGCCGGCGCTCGCCAGCCTGTCTCTGTCGACCTCGACCGGGGTGCTGGCGGTGGCGATGATGGGGGCGGGCGCCGTTTCCGACGTCTTCGGGCGCAAGCGGCTGATGGCCGTCTCGCTCGCCGCCACCGGCCTCGCCACCATGCTCGCCGCGCTGGCGCCGGACTGGCCGACGCTGCTGGGCTTGCGCGCGCTCGCCGGCCTCGCGCTCGCCGGCCTGCCGGCGGTGGCGATGGCCTATCTCGGCGACGAGATGGATGGGCAGGCGATCGGCCTGGCGATGGGCCTCTACATCGCCGGCTCCACGCTGGGCGGCATGGCGGGGCGCCTCGTCGTCGCCGCGCTCAGCGACCACTTCGGTTGGCGGATCGCGATCGCGGCGGTCGGCTCGGTCGGCTTCGCCGGCGCGGCGCTGATCGGAGCGGCGCTGCCTGCGTCGCGCCGGATTTCGCCCCGCCGCCCTGACTTCGGCGGTCTCGTCGCTTCGCTCGTCGGGCAGTTTTCCGATCCCGGCCTGCGCCTGTTGTTCGTCGAAGGGTTCCTGCTTCTCGGCTCGTTCGTCTGCGCCTACAATTACATCGGCTTTCGCCTGATGGCGGCGCCGTTCTCGCTCAGCCAGACCGCGATCGGCTTCATTTTCGTGCTCTACTTGGTCGGCGCAGTCTCTTCGATGGTGATGGGCGACCTCGCGGGTCGCTATGGGCGCCGGCGGGTGATGTGGATCGCCATCGCCATCGAGGCGGCGGGCGTCGCCGTGACGCTGCCCGACAACCTCGTCGCCGTAATCGCCGGCGTCGCCCTGATCACCTGGGGCTTCTTCGGCGCCCATTCGATCGCCTCGAGCTGGGTGGGCTTGAGGGCGCACGGCGCGCGCGCATCGGCCTCGGCGCTCTACCTCTTCTTCTACTACGTCGGCTCGAGCCTGGCCGGGTCGGCGGGCGGCCTGTTCTTCGCCCGCGCCGGCTGGCCGGGCGTGGCTGGGCTCTTGGCCGCGATGACCGGGGCGGCGCTCGTCGTCGCGCTGCGCCTTTCCAAAGTTCCGCCGCCGCGCCATCTTATCAGGACTTGAGTCGGAGCGGCGCGATGGAATGGCGCGACGAAGGCATCGTCATCGGCGTCAAGCGCCATGGCGAGAGTTCGGCGATCGTCGAGGCGATGACGCGCAAGCACGGCCGCCATCTCGGCCTGGTGCGCGGCGGCCGCTCGTCGCGCCTGCAAGGCTCGCTGCAGCCCGGCAACACGCTCGGCCTCGTCTGGCGCGCGCGCCTCGACGAGCATCTGGGGGCTTTCGCCGTCGAGCCGCTCGCGCAGAGGGCAGGGCGCCTCATCGCCAGCGGCCTCGCGCTCTCCGGCGTCGGCTATCTCGGCGCGCTGATGCGCCTGTTGCCGGAGCGCGATCCGCACGAGTCGTTGTTCGAGGCGCTGGCGGTGATCGCCGATCATCTCGACGATGCGGCGCTGGCGCCGGCGCTGATCGCGCGCTTCGAGGCGCAGGTGCTCGCCGAATGCGGCTTTGCGCTCGATCTCGAACGTTGCGCGGCGACCGGAGCGCGCGACGATTTGATCTATGTCTCGCCCAAATCGGGCCGCGCCGTCAGCGCCGCGGCGGGCGAAGCGTGGAAGGAGAGGCTGCTGCCGTTGCCCGCGTTCTTGCGCGTCGGCGCGGCGGCGCCGGCGCCCGAGCCGGCCGAAGTCGCCGACGCGTTCCGCCTCACCGGCTTCTTCCTGATGCGCGATGTCTTCGCCCCGCGCGGCCTGCCGATGCCCGACTCCCGGCGCGCATTCCTTGCGGCGGCCGCGAAAGCGGGCGAATAGAAAAACAGAATCCGAACCTCGGGCCAACCCGTTAGGCGGCGAAAGCCAATGACGCCGGTCGGCCGATCGGCGTGCGGACGCGATCGGCGGAGGGGATTGAAGGGCCGAGCGCCGCGAGGAGAGGTCCCAGAAACGCTTCGTAGCGTCGCCAACGCCCCACTGAACTGTTGTAAAGCGGGCGGCGCACCTGGGCGACGCTCGCCGTGCGCACGCTTCGCGCATTGCGGTGGAATTCGAGACAGCGTGCGTCCCATTCGAGGCCGCAATGGGCGAGGATGCGGCGCGCTTGCCCCTCGAGATCGGCGACCACGTCCTCGTATCGCACCTCGAGCGTCATCCCTTGCGGCGCCACGCGACGCCAAACGTCCATCAATGCTTCGTAGGCGCGGTAGTAGCGGCCGAGCTCCGCGAGGTCGTAGGTGTAGGGCTGATTTTCCGCAAACAGGGTCGAGAAACAGGAAAAGCAGGTGTCGACGGGGTCGCGCCGGACGTGGACGATGCGGGCGTTGGGCAACGCGAGGGCGATCATGTCGGCGAAACGGAAATTCTCCGGCATCTTGTTGACGATCCGGCTCGCCGCGGGCGCGGCGACGCGGATGCGTTGAAGGTAGCTCGCGCCGAGTTGACGAAACTGTTCGCCGCTCATTTGCCGAACGGCCTCGGGGTTGCGCAGCGCTCGGTCGGCGGCGCCGCCGAGGGCCGACGCCGCCAGGTCGAAATCGCTGATCTCCCCAGCGCCATGGACTTCGCGATGGCTCGCTAGGATCTGCTCGACGAGCGTGGTGCCGGAGCGCGGCATGCCGATGACGAACACGGGAACCTCGGAGGGATCGCCGCAGCCGCGATGGCGCTCGATCAGTTCGGCGGAACAAGCAAGCCGCCTGCGTTGGAGATCGCCGAGAACCACCGCCTCGTCGTACGCGCAAAGCTGGCGCTTCAGCGCGGCGCCGGCCGATAGGTGACGGAAAGACCGCTCATAGTCCTCGACGTCGGCGTAGGCCTTGCCCAGCGCGAAATGCGCGTATGCGCGTTCCTCCGCGTCCAACGACGAGGTCTCGCGCGCCAGCTCCTCAATGGCCTCGAAGCGCGGGTCGCCGCGCTCGAGGCGCGTCGACAGCGCAAAGTGAAAGTAGGAACGCGCACTCTTCGGGTCCCGCTTGATGGCGTCGTCAAGAGCGATGGTCGCTTCCTCGAGGCGACCGAGTCGAAGCAAGGCCACTCCCTTGTTTTCGTGGGCCAACGAATAGTCCGGTTTGAAGGCGATCGCCTTGTCGTAGCTCGCCAGCGACTCCTCGTCGCGATTGAGCTTGGCGATCGCTACGCCTTGGTTGCAGAAAGCCTCGGCGTAATCGGGCTTGATCGCGAGCGCCGCTTGGCAGCTCGCAAGCGCCTCCTGGCTTCGCGCGAGCTTGAGGAGCGCGGCGGCGCGGTTGCAGAGGGCCTCGGCGCAATCGGGCTTCAAGGCGATGGCCCTGTCGTAATGCGTCAGCCCGTCGGCGGGGCGTTTCACGTCGAGGAACGCATTTCCCAGATTGGCGTGGGCCTTGGCATGATTTGGCGCGAGCAAGATTGCCGCTTTCAAACTTTCGATGGCTTCGCCATAGCGGCCTAACTCTCTGAGCGCTTGGCCGCGATTGCTCCAAGCGTCGGCATCTCGGGGATTTTGGGCGAGCGCCTTTTCGTAACTGGTCAGCGCTTCGCTCGGGCGTCCTAGTTTGATGAGCGCGTTGCCGCGGTTGTTGAGCGCGTTGGCGGCGGGGGGATTCACGGCCAACGCCTTGTCGTAGCTTTCGAGCGCCTCTCGATCGCGGCCGAGATCGATGAGCGCGTTGCCGCGATTGTTGAGCGCGTCGGCATAGTTCGGCTTGATGGCGAGCGCCTTGTCCAAGGTCTCCAGCGCTTCCGCAGGGCGCTCGAGTTCCTGCAGCAACCCGCCGCGATTGTTGAGCGCTTCGACGAATCCAGGCTTGAGGGCGATGGCTCGCTCGTAGCTCGCGAGCGCGTCCTGGCGGCGATTGAGCGCCACCAGCGCGTTGCCTCTGTTGAGAAGGGCGTCGGCCTGATTGGGATCGAGCGCGAGCGCCTGATCGTAACAGGCGACAGCCTCCTGGAGGCGGCCGATCGCTGCGTAAATGACCCCGAGATCCGACCACGCCGCGGCGTGCGTCGGCGCAGCGCGCAAAGCCGCGCTCATCGATTGCAGCGCTTCGCCATACCGGCCCCGCTGATATTGAAGAACGCCCTGTCGGCGCAAGGCTTCGAAATTCGTCGGCTGGGCCGCCAGGATCGTCTTGTGGAGACGCTCGGCCTGATCGAAATTTCCTTGCTGATGCAATTGCACCGCGCGCTGCAGCGCTGGCGACGGGCTTGGCGCATTGTTGCGAATCGGGGTCCGCTGTTTCATGGCGATGACCTGAATGAGCACGCCCGGAATCGGTTGATTCCGCGGAGGTCGCCCGATCCAGCGACGCGCTTCACTTAGAGCCGCCAAAGCTTTCGCCTGGCTTGCGTGAATTGCGGCCGACCTACGCCCCGAGCGCGGCGAAGCGTATGATGCGGCAGGGCGCGCCCGCTTCGGCCGGCGGCGCATGCGGCGCGCGCACGATCAGCGCCTCGGCGCGCGCGAGCGCCTTGACGAGCGAAGAATCCTGACGCGGCAAGGCGCCGGCGAAAAAGACGCCGTCGGCGTCGCGCGTCAGCGTCGCCCGCATGTATTCCTGGCGGGCGCCGTTGGCGGGGAGTTCGACCGCAAGGCGCGCGGGTTCGCTGGGATCGGCGCCGGCCTCGGGGTCGCCGACCAGCGCGCGCAGCAGCGGCCTCAGGAACAGCAACGCACAGACCGTCGAGGAAACGGGATTGCCGGGCAGGCCGAGCACGCTCGTCGCGCCGATCCGGCCGTGAATCAAGGGTTTGCCCGGCCGCATGGCGATGCGCCAGAACCCGAGCTCCATGCCGGCTTCGGTGAGCGCCCTTTGCACCAGATCGTAATCGCCGACCGAGGCGCCGCCGAGCGTCACCAGCACGTCGGCCTTGGCGTCGCGCGCCGCGGCGAGGCTCAGCGCCAGGGCGCTGCGATCGTCGACGGCGATGCCGAGGTCGATCGGCTCGCCGCCCGCCGCGACGACGACGCCGGCGACGGCGAAATTGTTCGAGGCGACGATCTGCGCCGGGCCGAGCGCCGATCCCGGCGCCACCAATTCGTCGCCGGTGGCGAGAATGGCGACGCGCGGGCGCCGGCGCACGACGAGGCTGGGATGGTTGGCCGCAGCGGCGAGCGCGATGTCGCGAGGGGTGAGGCGTCGGCCCGCGGCGAGCGCCGCTTCGCCCTCGGCGAAGTCGAACCCGCGAGGGCGCACGTTTTCGCCGCTGGCGACGCCGGTCTGAAGCGTGACGGCGGCGCCCTCGCGCTGCGCGTCCTCCTGCAAGGCGACCGCGTCCGCGCCCGCCGGCATCGGCGCGCCGGTGAAAATGCGCACCGCCTCGCCCGCCGCGACGCTTCCCGCGAAAGCGTGGCCCGCCGCCGACTCGCCGATCACCTGAAGGCGGACCGGCGCGATCGCCGCATCGGCGGCGCGCACGGCGTAGCCGTCCATCGCCGAATTGGCGAAGGGCGGCTGGGTGCGCAGCGCACGCGCCTCGCGCGCAAGGGTGCGCCCCAGCGCCTCGCCAAGCGCGACGCTTTCCTCGCTCAAGGGCTCGCCCGCCGACGCGAGCACCCGCGCGAGCGCCTCGTCGACCGAAATCAGGCCGCCGGTCATCGCACGGGCTCAGGGGCGCGCCAGACGCCAGACTTGCCGCCGCGCTTCTCGACCAGGCGCACGTCCTCGATCCGCATGCCGCGATCGACCGCCTTGGCCATGTCGTAAACCGTCAGGCACGCGACCGCGACGGCGGTCAGGGCTTCCATTTCGACGCCGGTCTGGCCGTGCGTCTTGGCCTCGGCGGTGACGATCACGCCGGGCAAGGCTGCATCCGGCTTCAGGTCGAGGGAGACCTTGGTCAGGGCGATCGGGTGGCAAAGCGGGATCAGCTCGTGCGTTCGTTTGGCCGCCATGATCCCCGCGATCCGTGCGGCGCCGAGCACGTCGCCCTTCTTGGCGTCGCCCGAGACGATCAACGCCAAGGTCTCAGGCTGCATGACGACGCGCCCCTCGGCGATCGCGATACGGGTCGTCGCGCCCTTTTCGGATACGTCGACCATGCGCGCCTCGCCCGAGGCGCCGATGTGAGTCAGCCCGCTCATGCCCTCATCAATCAAGTTTCGCCGCCGCTGGCAATGGGTTCCTGGCCACGCGCCTGTTGCTTCACACGCTCGCGTCGGATAATTCCCTTAGGATGGTTCAGACGCAATCCCGGCCGGGCGGCTCCTCGGCGCGCGAATGCGGCGCCTGCGCGCTGTGCTGCAAGGTGTTCGAGACGCCCGCGCTGCAAAAGCGCGCCGGCGTCTGGTGCCGTCACTGTCGGCCCGGCGTCGGCTGCGCGATTTACGCGACGAGACCGGCGGATTGCCGCCAGTTCTACTGCGCCTGGATGACCGACGCGAGCCTGCCGCCACTGTGGAAGCCGGATCGTTCGCGGATCGTACTGTCGATTTCTCCCAGCAACGGTTTCCTTTACGCCTATGTCGACCCGGGCTCTCCGCAAGCGTGGCGCAAATCGCCCTATTACGACGACTTGCGCCGCACGGCGAAGCGCATGATCGAGCAACGCCGCCACGTCATCGTCTTCGCAGGCGAAATGGCGACTCTGATCATGCCGGAAGAGGCCGTGCCGCTCGGCAGGTTGAGCGCGCAGGACAGTTTTCGCGTCGAGTCGACGTTCGGTCCCAGGGGGCCGACCTACCGAGCGGTTCGCGGATAGGCCTTGAGAAAGCCGGACAAGCCTGAAACATTGGCCGGCGTCGCGTCCCTTCCCCGGAGGCCCATCATGCGCAAGTTCGCCGATTCCCACGCTTTGGGGAGCCCGCGATGAGCGACGCGAGCGCCTATCTCGCCCGCTGCGTCGCGCAAGGACGCGGTCTCGAGCGCGCCGACCTCGTCCTCAAGGGCGGGCGCGTCTACGATCTCGTCACCGGCGAGCTGACGAAAAGCGACGTCGCGATCGCCAACGACCGCATCGTCGGAACGATGGGCGACTATCGCGGCGCGGTCGAACTCGACGTCACAGGCAAGATCGTCGTTCCCGGCTTCGTCGACACCCATCTGCACGTCGAATCGTCGCTGATTACGCCGCTCGAATTCGATCGTTGCGTCCTCGCCCACGGCGTCACTACGGCGATCTGCGATCCGCACGAAATCGCCAACGTGCTCGGCGTCGCCGGCCTGCGCTATTTCCTCGACGCGTCGATGGCCACTGCGATGGACCTGCGCGTGCAACTGTCGAGCTGCGTTCCGGCGACGCATCTCGAGACCGCCGGCGCGCAGCTGGAGGTCGACGATCTCCTGCCGTTGTCGCGCCACCCGAAAGTGCTCGGCCTTGCCGAATTCATGAATTTCCCCGGCGTGCTCGCGCGCGACCCAAAATGTCTGGCCAAGCTCGCCGCGTTCCAGGGCCGGCCGATCGACGGCCATGCGCCGCTCTTACGCGGCCTCGATCTCAACGGCTACTTGAGCGCGGGCGTGCGCACCGATCACGAAGTGACCAACCTGCCCGAGGCGTT
>JBEKFO010000125.1:0-9912 GCA_050013275.1 Roseiarcus sp.
CCTGCGGATATCCCTCCGGCATCGGATAACCCATGAGAAAAACGCGGGTTTGATCGCCGCCGCGAATAGGGAGCAAAGCTTCGAACGCCCGGCTCAAATGGTAGTATTTCGCCGGCAAATACTTCAAGCGATCGAGAGCGACATGCCAGGTCTCCGAGATCCCGATTCTTTGCTCCATTTTACCGATAAAATCCAAATCTATTGTATCTTGTCTTGACGCAGCATCAGCGACCAAAGGCGCAAATCCGATGTCATTTCCGCCTATGCTTAGAAAAATATAATCTATTTGGCGCTGCGAGCCGCCGGAGGCGCATCCCTCCAGCACGATCGGCGCATTGGTAATATCTGGGTCGTCCTGATATTTTTCATTGTTAAATTCGCAAATAACTTTCTGCTCTGAAGCCAATTTATCTCCGAGACAATATGAAGGCAGGTAAGGGCTGAGCTTCACCTTAACATCAAATTTCGTGTTTTGCTCGGCGCACACAGTTTTCGTCACTTGCTCGAGCTGGGCGGGCGTAGTAGTTTGGTTCACGCCAAAACTCGGGTCCAACTTCTTGCGAGACAGCAGCCCCTCGAGCACTCTCGCCCCATCGCAGGAATAATCGAGATAGGTGACCGCGGCGTGCGGCATCGCGACGCCCAAATGCAAGGCGGCGCGGAATTGCGGTCCGTATTGCGAGCGGAAGCACGGCATGTCCAGCCACGCACCCGCCGCGTCATTGAAATCCTGCCGGTCTTTCGGGTTTCCTTTCCGCGCGCCTGGCCTTGTCGGAAGGTAGTCCCTGTCGCGCCCTTCCGAATCCACGTTCGACTTCCATACGCGATTGCCGTAATCGACGATTTCACTGTGCCGGGAATCGATTTGCGCGGGCTTGTCCGGGTTGCCGACGCCGGCGCCGAACGAATCGCCCATCCCGACGATCAAGAAATCGCGCACGTCGACAGGGACCGGGCTTATTGGCGGCAGCGGCCCGGATGCGGAGGACACGGTCACGGAAATCCGCGTATTCTCCCCGGGTTCATAAGGGGCGTCGATTTTCACCCCCGTGCACGCCCCGTTCGCCTGCTCTTGCGGCGCTGCGCCGGCATTCGTCAGCAGAGTCCATTCGCATTTCGCTCCGTCAACCCCCTGAATCCCGTTTACGCCTACTAAAATAGCGTGCGACTTAGGATTGACGTAGTCCTTACAATTTCCGTAATCGCGCGTTTTTCTGTTGAAACACAAGTCGTCGGTGTTTCTTATATTCGCGGCCGCCCAACCATCTCTATCGTACTTTTCCTGGAGAAAATGTTCGGTATTCAATATCCAGTTCTCGGGATCCTTGTTCGCAGTTTGTCGGGCTTGGTCAAGATATCTTCTGAAAATTTCCGCGTCTTTGTAGTACCGAAACCGATTATAAACTTCCCACTCTATTTTCGGTTCCACCTTCGGGGGTGCCGCTGGCGCGCCGAACGTCGGAGCGATAAGAATCGATGGCGCCGCGAGCGCGGCGAGGCGCGACAGCCGCGCAAAAATTCCCAGTTCCTTGAATATCGGGAAAGCGGAAATCATAACGACCCCCCGCTGCAATTGTGGGTGTCACCAGACTCTTGCCTTGCCTCGTCGAGGTCTGATTCAGCCGTCCGCCCCGAGCGCCGCCACTATGGGGACTCTAACGCTTCAACCTACTGCTCAGTGTGACATACTTCGAAAACGACGGGCTTATCTTCCAAATCCGCATCCGAGTTTCGTCATCGGGCGGCTTAGCGCAAAAATAGCGTTAACAGCCTTAAGAGCCTTCTTCGTTAGTCCAATCGGACTTAGCTCTCGCCGCAATTCTGCCATACGAATCCCACACCCGCAATCTCGGTCTTGGCGTTTCAGAGTCAAATCGCGGAGATTTTCTCGAAACGCCAACGTTCAGCAAGCAAAATATCGGGCTGCGCCTTTCGCCAAAGACAACGCCAATTCGGAGGAACCGAGGCTTTTTTCGCGACATCGCCGCCTCGAACATACGCCTGCGCGTCAAGCTCGCGTTCCGGAGACGGCAATCCCAGCGGCTGGGAAGGGGGTGACGGCGCGCTCAGATTGCATCAGGCGCGCGCGTTTCGAGGACTTCTCTCCGCAGTCGGTCATGGGACGGAATTAGCCGCCGAGTTCCAGCCGGTAATCCACTGAATAAATTACCGCCTCGCCCGTAGCCGCCCGCGCCCCTACCCCATCTCCTCCACCCGCCCCTCCCTCAGCGTCACCCGCCTGTCCATCCGCGCCGCCAGGTCCAGGTTGTGGGTGGCGACCAGCGCGGCGACGCGGCTCGCCTCGACCAACGCGGTCAGAGTGTCGAAGACGTGGTCGGCGGTCTTGGGGTCGAGGTTGCCGGTCGGCTCGTCGGCGAGCACGATGCGCGGCGCGTTGGCGACGGCTCTGGCGATGGCGACGCGCTGCTGCTCGCCGCCGGAGAGTTCCGCCGGGCGATGCTTTTCGCGCCCCCCGAGGCCGAGATAGGCGAGCAGTTCGCGCGCGCGCGCCGTCGCCTCGGCCCGGCTCAGGCCGCGGATCATCTGCGGCAGGACGATGTTCTCCAACGCCGAGAATTCCGGCAGCAGATGATGGAACTGGTAGACGAAGCCGATCTCGACGCGCCGGAGCGCCGTGCGCTTGTCGTCCGACATCGCCGAGGTCGGCGCGCCGCCGACACGGACCTCGCCGCCGTCGGGCTTTTCCAACAGGCCCGCCAGATGCAGCAGCGTCGACTTGCCCGCGCCCGAGGGCGCGATCAGCGCCACCGACTGGCCGGGCCACAACGCGAGATCGGCGCCGCGGAGAACTTCGATCGTCGTCTCGCCGCGCCCGTAGCGGCGCTCGATTCCTTCCAGCCACAGGGCCGGCGTCGGCCCCGTTGCGCCGGCCAAGTCATTCATAGCGCAACGCCTCGACCGGATCGAGCCGCGCCGCGCGCCACGACGGGTAGATCGTCGCCGCCAGCGAAAGGACCAGCGTCATGACGACGACCGCGATCACGTCGCGCGCATCGACGCGCGAGGGCAACTGCGAGAGAAAATAGAATTCCGAAGGGAACAGGTTCATGCCGGTGAGCCAGCTCAGGCCCTTGCGGATCGGTTCGACGTTGTGCGCGACGACAAGGCCGAGCGCGAGGCCGCAAGCCGTGCCGACGACGCCGATGGTCGCGCCGGTGATGAGGAAGATGCGCATAATCGCGCCGCGCGTCGCGCCCATGGTGCGCAGCACCGCGATCGCGCGCGCCTTGTCCTTGACCAGCATGATGAGGCCGGAAACGATATTGAGCGCGGCGACCAGCACGATCAGCGTCAGGATCGCGAACATCACGTTGGCCTCGACCGCGAGCACGTCGAAGAAGCTCTTGTTGAGCTGGCGCCAGTCGGTGTCGATCATCGGCCGCTGCTCGGCGGCGGTGATGCGATCGCGGATCGCGTCCATGTGGTCGGGATCGTCGACGTAGACCTCGATGACGTTGGCCTGGCCGTCGAGGTTGAAATAGGCCTGCGCCTCGGGCAGCGGCATGAACACGAAGGTGCCGTCGAAGGTCGACATGCCGATCTGAAAGATCGCGGCGACCTTGTAGGTCTTCTGGCGCGGCACGACGCCGAACGGCGTCTCGGCCCCACGCGGCGCGATCAGCGAGATCCTGTCGCCGACGCGCAGACTGAGGTGTTCGGCGAGCTTGGCGCCGATCGCCACGCCCTGGCCGGCGTCGAAGCCGTCGAGCGAGCCCTGGGTGATATGGGCGCCGACGCCCGGCAGGCGCCGCAGGTCCGCCTCGCGAACGCCGCGCACGAGAACGCCGGAGGAGCCGAACGGCGTCGAGCCGAAAGCCTGGCCCTCGACCAGCGGCAGCGCCAGCGTCACCCCGGGAACCCCGGCGACGCGGTTCGTCACCGCGTCGTAGTCGGTGAGCGGCGTGTCGACGCCCTGCAGGAACATGTGGCCGTTGAGGCCGATCATCTTCTCCATCAGATCGTGGCGGAAGCCGTTCATCACCGCCATCACCACGATCAGCGCGGCGACGCCGAGCACGATGCCGACGAAGGAGAAGCCGGCGATCACCGAAATCGACCCCTGAGCGCGCCGCGCGCGCAAGTAGCGCAGCGCCACCATCCACTCGAAGGCCGAGAACGGCCGCGTGGAGAGCGGCGGCGCGGCGGCGGGAGAGGTTTCGACGCTGACGGTTGCGGTCATCGACACGCTCCCCCTTCCCCCCTTGCGGGGGAAGGTGTCACGCGAAGCGTGACGGATGAGGGGTCGCGCCGCAAGGCGCGCGAAGCGACGAAGCCCCCGCGGAAAAATGCTGCGACGACGCCGACCCGCAGACCGGACGGGTGGCTCGGACGATGCGCCTGACGGCGCGACCCCTCATCCGTCGCCGCTTCGCCGCGCCACCTTCCCCGGCAAGGGGGGAAGGATCGCGCCCCCTCTGCCGCTCGCGGGTGAGGACGGAGGTGACAAGCCGCCATCGCTTCCCTCACCCAATCCCGCCGAGCCGCGCGATCGCGGCGTCGACGCCGACGAGCTCGCGCTCGCCGCTGCGGCGGTTCTTGATCTCGACCTTGCCCTCGGCGAGGCTCTTCGGCCCGACGATCACCTGGTGCGGCAGGCCGATGAGGTCCATCGCGGCGAATTTCGCGCCGGGGCGCTCGTCGCGGTCGTCGTAGAGCGCGTCGACGCCGGCCTTGCCGAGCGCCGCGTAGATGCGCGCGCAGGCGCCGTCGCACGCCGCGTCGCCGACCTTGAGATTGACGAGGCCGACCGCGAAGGGCGCCGCCGCTTCGGGCCAGATCATCCCCGCTTCGTCGTGGCCCGCTTCGATCAGCGCCGCGGCGAGACGGCTCGGGCCGATGCCGTAGGAACCCATGTGCACGCAGCGCTCCTTGCCGTCGGGGCCGTTGACGACCGCCTTCATCGGCTCGGAGTACTTGGTTCCGAAGTAGAAAATATGGCCGACTTCGATGCCGCGCGCCGAAATTCGCGCGCTCGGGTCGATCTTCTCGAACGCCGCCGCGTCGTGCTTCTCCGAGGTCGCGGCGTAGAGCGAAGTCCATTGGTCGACGACGCCCTGCATTGCGCCGACGCTGTCGAAATCGATCGTCTCGGGCGGCGGCGCGAACTTGAGATAGTCCTTGTGGCAGTACACCTCGCTCTCGCCGGTGTCGGCGAGGATGATGAATTCGTGGGAGAGGTCGCCGCCGATCGGCCCGGTGTCGGCAAGCATGGGGATCGCGGTGAGGCCGAAGCGAGAAAAGGTGCGCAGATAGGCGGTGAACATCTTGTTGTAGGAATGGCGCGCGCCCGCCGCGTCGAGGTCGAACGAGTACGCGTCCTTCATCAGGAATTCGCGCGAGCGCATCACGCCGAAGCGCGGGCGGACCTCGTCGCGGAACTTCCACTGGAGGTGATAGAGGTTGAGGGGCAGATCCTTGTACGAGCGGATGTTGGCGCGGAAGATCTCGGTGACCATCTCCTCGTTGGTCGGGCCGAACAGCATGTCGCGCTCGTGGCGGTCGCGGATGCGCAGCATCTCCTTGCCGTAATCGTCGTAGCGGCCGGATTCTCGCCACAGGTCCGCCGACTGGATCGTCGGCATCAGCAGCTCGATCGCGCCGGATCGGTTCTGCTCCTCGCGCACGACGGCGCAGATCTTGTGCAGCACGCGCAGGCCGAGCGGCAGCCAGGCGTAGATGCCCGCCGCCTCCTGGCGGATCATCCCCGCGCGCAGCATCAGCCGGTGCGAGACGATCTCCGCCTCCTTCGGCGTTTCCTTGAGGATCGGCAGGAAATAGCGGGAGAGGCGCATGGGCTCTGAACTCGGTTGGAACGGGCTGGAGGGCTAGGCGAATCGACGAAACGCGCGAGGGGCCGCGCGCCGCGCGTTATGGCCCCATCGACGCGCAAAGGGCAAGTCGGCGCCGACGCGCGCGGCGAACCGATATCACGACTTCGTGATCGCGTCCGCGGTAACCTCGGCGGCGGTCCGGCGAAAGACCCATTGCACGGCCGAGAGGTTCGGCCGGCGGGCGCGGCGACCGCCGACGCTCAACAAAAATGCTTTTCATTTCAACGAGGACACAACGCCCATGAACGCCAGGACCGCCTTCACCGCCGCCTCGCTCGCCGGCTCGCTCGCCGTCGCGATGGCGCTCGCCTCCGCCGCCAAGGCGGGCCCCGCGCCGATGCAGCCGGGCGCCGACAAGTGCTACGGCATCGCGCTCGCCGGCAAGAACGATTGCGCCGCCGGCGCCGGCACGACGTGCGCGGGCACCTCGACCGTCGACTACGACCCCCATCACTGGAAATATGTCGCCAAGGGCACCTGCGAGTCGATCAAGACCCCCGCCGGCCACGGCACGCTGACCCAGATGTGATCCAGGCGTTCGCAAGCGCCTGTTGCGCGGCCCCGCCCGAGACAGGCGGGGCCGTTTTCGGTTGCGCGCGCCGCGGCGTAGGCCGGCGCGCAAAACCCCTCTCCCCTCGCGGAAGACTTGACGGGCCTAAGTCACCCGTAAGAGCGAATTCTTTTCGACCGGCGTCGAGCGCCGCATAGCGAGCGCCTACCGAGCGACATTGATGCCCGGAGGCCCCCGCCGAGCGTCCGCTGATTTGCACGAGTGCGATGAAAGTCGCCGAAGGGCGCGGAAAGAGCGGTTAATATACATATGCATTAAGTATAACAAGCGCGAAGCCCCATTCCGGCCGCGAGGGAAATTTTCCTCCTTGCAGGCAATTGAAATCGCGCAAAACCGCGCAATCGGCGCACCCCCTACCCCAGCTCGGGAAAGTCCTCGATCCGGAACTCCCGCTCCGCGCGTTCGCCTTTCGCGGCCAGCGCGGTCTCGCGTCCGCGCAGATCGACGCGGCGGATCTTGCCCGAGACGGTCTTGGGCAATTCGCTGAATTCGATGCGGCGGATGCGTTTGTAAGGCGCGAGCCGGTCGTGCAGGAAGGCGAAGATCGACAGCGCGGTGGCGCGGTCCGGCGCGTGCCCCTCGGCGAGGATGACATAGGCCTTGGGGATGGTCAGGCGGATCGCGTCGGGCGCGGGAACGACCGCCGCCTCGGCGACCGCGGGGTGCTCGATCAGCGCGCTTTCGAGCTCGAACGGGCTCAAGCGATAGTCGCTCGATTTGAACACGTCGTCGGCGCGCCCGACATAGGTGAGGCGGCCCTCGCCGTCGCGGCTGGCGATGTCGCCGGTGCGGTAATAGGCGCCTCCGATCCCGCCGAGCGCGCCCTCCTCGCTCTGGTAACCGCGCATCAGGCCGACCGGGCGCGGCGCGAGCGCGACGACGATTTCGCCGTGATCGGCCTCCAAGCCGTCGGCGTCGACGAGCGCGATGCGGTAGCCCGGCAGCGGGCGGCCCATCGAGCCGGCAACGATCCTCTGGCCCGGCGAGTTGGCGACCATCATCGTCGTTTCCGTCTGGCCGTAGGAATCGCGCAACGTCAGGCCCCAGGCGCGGCGCACCTGTTCGATCACTTCCGGATTGAGCGGCTCGCCGGAGGAGCAGATTTCGCGCAACGCGACTTTCCATTGCTCGAGATCGAGCTGGACGAGCTGGCGCCAAACGGTCGGCGGCGCGCAGAACGAGGTCGCTTCGTTGGCGACGAGCGCGTCGAGCGTCGCGCGCGGCTCGAAACGGCCGGACAGCGCGAGGATGGTCGCCCCGGCGTTCCACGGCGCGAAGAAGCTCGACCACGCGTGCTTGGCCCAGCCGGGCGAGGAAATATTGAGATGGACGTCGCCGGGCCTGAGGCCGAGGCCGAACATGGTCGAGAGATGGCCGACGGGATAGCTGGCGTGGCTGTGCAGCGCGAGCTTGGGCCGCGCGGTCGTCCCCGAGGTGAAGTAGAGCAGCAACGGGTCGTCGGCGTGGGTCGGGCCGTCGGGCTCGAAATGCGCGCCGGCGCCGAGCAGCGCGGCGTAATCGCGCCAGCCCTTCGGCGCCGCGCCGACCGCGATGCGCTCGGCGTCTTCGCCGCGCCCCTCGAATTTGCCGGCGTCAGCGCCGTCGGCGAGGATGAAGCGGGCGCGGCCGCGCGCGAGCCGATCGTCGATGTCGGCGGGCGCGAGCAGCGGCGTCGCCGGGATCACGACGAGGCCGAGCTTCATCGCCGCCAGCGTCGCGATCCACAGCGGCGCGACATTGCCGAGCATCAGCAGCATCCGGTCGCCGCGCTTGGCGCCGAGCGCGCGCAGGCCGTTGGCCAGCGCAGAGGAGCGCTGCGAGAGCTCGGCGAACGTATAGGTCTCGGTCTGCGCGCCGAGAATTATCAGCGCCGGCCGCGCGCCGTGCTCGCCCTCGGCGAGTTCGCCGTCGAACCAGTCCAGCGCCCAGTTGAAGCGTTCGAGACGAGGCCAGACGAAGCCGGCCTTGGCGGCGTGATAGTTGTCGCCGAGCGCGAGCAGGAAGTCGCGCGCGAATTTGAATTCCTCGATCGACATGGTCGGCTCAAATCGTCTCGCGCGTGAACTCGACCTTGTCGGGATAGAAGGCCAGATGGTCCTTGATCGCGGCGACGCCCGGCTTCGGGTTCTCGTAGGTCCACACCGCGTCGGCGTCGACTTCATCGCCCGCGCGCAACGAAAAGTAGTTGGCGCGGCCCTTGTACGGGCAGACCGTCTCCAGCGCGCTGCGCCGAAAAAAGCTCATCTCGGCGTCGGCGCGCGGAACGTAGAACACCGTGGGGTAGACGTGCTCCTTGAGTCCGAGCGCGCGCGTGGTGTCGGCGATCTTGCGGCCGCGCCAGCGCACGACGAGGCGGCCTTCCGCCGGCGCGATCGCAATCGGGTGGTCGTCGGACATTTCCCGGGATTCCTTTTTGAGGCCGCGCGACCATGGCACACGCGCGCCGCCGCTGAAAGGCCCGCGCGCGGCCGGGGCGGCGAGCGAGAAGTTAACGGCGCTTTCAGGGTCCGCGGATACCCTGCCCTTCCCCGACACGGCCCGGCTCGCGCCGCCCCACGATCGCCCGACAGGATCTCGCGTGACCCTCTTCGCCGAACGAACGATGGATCGCCAAGGCGCGTTGGCGCGCGCCTTCGCGGCCTCGCCCTTCGCGCGCGTCGCGATCGCGTTCGCGATCGTCCTCGCCTGGTGCGCGCTCGTTCGCCTGCCTTACCTGAATTTCAACACTCCGGACGGCGGGTTCTTCACCGAAGTCGCGCTGCTGTGGCGCCAAGGCCAATTGCCCTACGTCGGCGCGTTCGACATCAAGCCGCCGGGCTTCTTCGCCGTTCTCGCGCTGTCTCAGTCGATGTTCGGCCCCGGCGCCGCGGCGCTGCACGCGGTCGGAACGGTGAGCGACGCGGCGACGATCGCCCTCATGCTCCATCTCGCCAGGCGTCATGGCGCGCCGGGAGTCGGCGTCTATGCGGCGCTGCTGTTTCCGTGGTTTTCGCAGGTCGTCATCGGCGACGACAGTTACAGCTTCCTCATTGCGGTCACGACGGCGGCGATGGCGATCGGCCTGTCGGACCTGCCGATGCCCAGAAGAGCCGCGCTGGCGGGCCTGGCCATCGGCGCGGCGTGCGTGGTCAAACAGACGGCGGTCTTCGAAGGCGCGGCGCTGCTGGCGATCCTGCTCAGCGACACGCGAGCCGCCGGCCGGCGCGCCGGCGTCGTCGCGCTCTTCATCGTCGCGGCGTCGCTCGCGCCGCTCGCCTGCGTCGCCTATTTCGCCGCGCACGGCGCGCTCGACGCCATGCTGTCGGACGTGGTCGGGGTCGCGTTGCTTCGTCCCGGTTCCAGCAGCGACGGCGTTTCGCTATGGCGGGGCCTTTCTCGCTTCGTGTACCGCGCGAAAGACCTTCTGCCGGTGTTGATCGCCGCGGCGTTGACCAGCCTCCTGCAATTCCGGGCGCCGAGACCGCGCGCGCCGATCCCGGCCCTCAGCGC
>JBEKFO010000126.1:0-9805 GCA_050013275.1 Roseiarcus sp.
CGACACCGGCGTCTCGATCAGCCTCAAGCGAGGCTTGGCGACGTCGAGCGAGGCCGGCGACGTTCTCATCGGAGCGGACGGATTGCGCTCGATGGTGCGCGAACGGATCGGCTTGGGCGCCGCCGACGCGCCGTTTTTCTCCGGCCGGGTCGCCTTCCGCGCAACAGTCGAGTCGGACAAGGTCGCCGCGCGCTGGAGCGCGAGCGAGGTTACGCTGCGCCTCGGCGCCAAAGCGCATCTGGTGCAGTATCCTTTGCGCGGCGGATCGATCGTCAACCTCGTCGCAGCGATCGAATCGACTTGGCGCGGCCAAGAGAGCGACCATCCCTGGGACGGCGTCGCCGACCGTCCCGCCCTCGATCGAGCGTTTCGCGATTGGTCGGACGAGGCGCGCGGGCTCATTGCCGCAGCGACCAACTGGCGCGCTTGGCCTCTTTATCTTCGCCCGCCGATCGCTCATTTTTCGCTGGGGCCGGTCGCGCTGCTCGGCGACGCCGCGCATCCGATGACGCCGTTTCTCGCTCAGGGCGCGGCGCAGGCGATCGAGGACGCCGACGCGCTCGCGCGCCGCCTCGTCGAATCGACCGACGTTTCCGACGCCCTCGCCGCGTATTCCAGCGATCGCGTCGCGCGCGCCACACGCGTCCAGCGCGACGCGCTGACGCAAGGCCGCATCTACCACATGAGCGGCCCGATGGCGCTGGCGCGCGACCTGACGATGCGAGCGCTCGGTCCGGAACTTCTGCTCGAACGCTACCACTGGCTCTACGCGGCGTGAGGCGCGCGCCGAGCGTGGCGCGAACCAGTAACCTGTAGCTTGCACACGACGCGACCGGCGCGACAACGAGAAACGCTGGGGCGGGCCGTAAACCGTCCTTGACGTGGATCAATGTTGCTAAGTTGCTAGAAATTTAGCGTTAATAAAATTTTCCGCGGACCGTGCATGCGCCTGTCGGGCCGAGGGCTGAGCGGCTGTCACAGGTGGTAATTATGAAGAAATTACGCGCCTCGAGTTACTTGAACGATGTTGATGTTGGCGATGGAACTTCTTTACTTTTCAGCGGCTCGTCGCTGTGTATGGACCTAGTTCCCACCGATCTCGCAAGCGCCCTGACTCGAGGCTCTGATCTGTCCTTTCTTTCCGACGAAGAAGCGACACATCTATTGAACCGCGGGCATCTCACTGAATTGACGCCTGATCGTGAACGCGCCGAGTTCATAAAGACGGTCACGCTTATTTCGAGCAAGGTCGCGAAAGCGAACAAGAAGCAGGCAACCGCCAGCGTCACCTTTGTATTGACATACAACTGTAATCTCGCTTGCACTTATTGTTTCCAGACCCCGCTGCCGCACAAGTTGAGACGTCATGCCATGACCGGAGAGTTCGTGAATGACTTCTTCGCCAATTGTTTCCCGCAACTTTTCCCGAAGGCTCCCAAGCATAGCCTTGTCACGCTGTTCGGAGGCGAGCCGCTGCTTCCCAAGAACAGGGAGGCGATCACGAGAATCCTTGCTCATGTCGAGAAGCTTCCGTCGAGCAGGATCAATGTGGCGACCAACGGCACGACTTTGTCGCGAATGCTCGATTTGATCGGTCCAGAAGAAGGTAAGATACAGAGCGTTCAGATTACGCTGGACGGCGATCAGCCTCTTCATGACGAGTGCCGCATACCTGCTTCAGGCAAACCGACATTCGACGTGATGTACGGCGCTGTCCAACGCGTGATCGACGTCAAGGCCGACGTCGCGATCCGGGTCCACATGCATCCCAATCGGCTTCAGTCCGCCGAAAGGCTTGTCGAACGCCTCGATCGCGAGGGGTTGCTCGGCCACCCGCAGGTCTACGTCTATTTTTCGCCGCTCAATGACTTCACCGCTGAACTGCAATCGCCGGAGGATCTCGAAATCTTTCGTCGGATCTTTCAGTATGTGGCGGCAAGGAGCGGCCGCCCGCCCTCGCATCTCATGTATATGAACGGTTTCTTGGAGATGCAGAAAAAGAAGGAGCTGCCGACGACTCGCTATTGCGGCCTAGGCAGCGACAGCTTCTACGCGGTCGATCCTTTGGGGGGCATTTATCAATGTTATGACGAAGCCGGCGACTTGGACAGGCGCATTGCCTCCTTTTCTGGCGGAAAATTGGATTACTTTGAGTTGAGGCAAACCTATGCCAGGCGGACGCTCATTAACGTGCCCGAATGCGCCGACTGTTCGCTGTCGCTGTTCTGCGGAGGGGGCTGCCCCGTCCGGGCCAGAATTACGAGGGGCTCGATCTTCGAGCCGTATTGCCAGCAAAACAAAGAGTTCGTCCGACAAACTTTGAAGGCGTTTTATTTGCGGAACGCGGCGAAAGCCGCTGGCAAACCCTCAAACACCCACGCGCAAGCATGAGTGGGGCAAGGCTGAAGGGAGGTGAGAATAAATGAAAACCAAGAAAAAGGCCGCTCCGAAAGTTGGGAGAATAGTACCGATAAATTTACTTTCGGGGGCGACGGGCTATTCGTCAAAGAAGGTGACGGATAGCTGCGACGAGTGCTGCGGACCGTATGCCCAATGCAAGACGTCCTGCTGACGGCGGATCGTTCATCGCCGCAACGGATCGAATAAGCGGGGCGGGCTGGGATCGCAACAATCGCAGCCTGCCTTTCCCCGTCGAATATCGCAATTCGCTTCGCGGTCGAGGCCAGCCGTCCAACTCCCGACCGCCGCGTCGGGCGACCGCCCCAACTGGCCGTCGTTCATTGCCGTTCCGCTGCGAAAGCCGTCCGGCCGAAAGCGGCGTTGGGAATTTCTGCGGCGATTGCCTTCGTTTCTGCGGCCGAAATCGGGGACTGAGGTCGAGATTGGCGCGGGAGCGCCAGCCGTCCCCAAGCCGAAGCATCCTGTCTGCCGCATCGGAAAGAATGAATCCCGCAGCCGACGCGGCCCCTATATGTCTCAAGTCGCCTTCTCAGCCGGTCTTTCCGGGCGCTTTGCCCGCCGGGGGCCGGCCCTTGTGAGGACGAGGATAGCGCCGCCGACGACGAGGCCCCAGAAAGCGCCGCCGATTCCATAGAAGCCGACGCCCGAGGCGGAAACCAAGAACGTTGCCAGCGCCGCCTCGCGCTCGGAAGGGTCGGCCAGCGCGTTGTGCAACGCCGCGCCGAAGGCGTTGAGCAGGGCGAGGCCCGCCACCGCCTCGACCAGGATCGGCGAGCCGGCGACCAAACGCGTCACCCCGCCCGCCAAGAGACCGAACACGACACAGGCGCCCCCTGCGCTCGCCGCCGCGATCCACCGCCGCGTCGGATCGTCCGAGGCGTCGGGAGAGGCGCACAGGGCCGCCGTAATCGAGCTCAAGCACACCGCGTGGCCGCCGAACGGAGCGGCCAGAACCGTGAACGCGCCCGTGGCCGCGATCAGCGGCCCCGGCTCGGGTCGGTAGTCGTAAGCCCTGAGCACGGCGAGACCGGGCAGGTTCTGCGCGGCCATGGTGACGATGAACAAAGGCAGCGCCAGCGAAACGACGGCGTCGAACGAGAACGTCGGCGTCGTCCACACCCATTGCGGCGTCAGCGCCGAGAGGCTCGCGCCCTCGCCCAAGCCACTGAAGCCGATCAGCAGCGCCGCGACGACCGCGGCGGCGGGCGTTGCGTAGAGTCGCTTCCAGCGCGAGACGACGAGCCAGGTCAGGATCACCGCGCTCGCTGGACGCGGCGTTTCGATCAGCGCCTTGATCGGCGCCAGACAAAGCCCGAACAGCACCCCGGCGAGCATTGCGTTGGCGAGCGCCGACGGAATCGCCGCCACCAAGCGGCCGAATGGCCGGAAGAGGCCTGCGACGACAATCAGCACGCCGACGACGAGAAAAGCGCCGACCGCCGCGGGAAAGCCTCCCGCCGCCGCTCCGGTCGCGACCAACAACGCGCCGCCGGGCGTCGACCACGCCGCGGAAATCGGCATGCGGCGCCAAGCGCTCAGCGCAATTCCAGCGACGCCCATCGCGATCGACAGCGCCATCAACCCCGAAGCCGCTTCGGCGTCGCTCGCCCCGACCGCCGTGAGGCCCTTGAGGATCACCGCGAACGAGCTCGCGTAGCCGACGAAGGCGGTGACGAGACCGACCGTGAGGGGCTGCAAGACGGGCGATTTGGTCATGAGGGGGGCCGAACGGGGGAAGTGGAGAATCGTTTCGATTTGATTTTAGCGCGGTTCGGCGTGCGACGCGAAAATGGTGACGAACGGGTGTGAATGCCGGCGGCGCGCGCCTCGAGATCCCACCGCGTCCGCCAGGCTCCCGAACGCTCGCTGAATTGGCTTGAAATATCAGTGTCCTACGTCAGCGTAACGCGAAGTCTCGGCGCGGCGCGGATTCGTGCGGTAAGCATCCGAATAGCTTTGTTCTTGCGCTCGTGATTGAAAAGCTTCCAAACAAGGCAAATCGCCTCGGCGTCGAGGGCGAATACCGCTGGCTGGCGCGCCGCGATCGATGTAACTTCCGTATTGTGATCGTTGCACAGCCGTGGATATAGTGTCGCGGGCCACAGGGGGCGGATCCATGAGCGAAGCGACCAATATTGCGGGCGCCTTATCGGCAGAGGGCGCAAGGGGCGAGAGGTTCACGATCGGGCGTGCTTTGAGCCGGGCGTTTTCGGTTTTCAGCCAAGGCTTTATTCAATTCATCGTTCTGACGGCGATCGCTTATGTGCCACTTCTGCTTGTCGAAATCTTCGCGAGCGGAAATCCGCGCACGGCGGCTGCCGGAAGTGGGATCGCCGTCTTCGTGCAGTTGGTCGTGAGTTCGCTTTCGACGGCGACATGCCTTTTCGGCGCCTATCAGATCATGCGCGGACGTCCCTTCACCATCGGCGCGTCGCTGATGGTCGGGCTCCGGCGTTTCGGGCCGGTGTTGGGAACTTCGGTGCTCGGCGGCCTGCTCATCATGGTCGGCATGTTGCTCTTCCTCGTGCCCGGCGTCATCATCGCCTGCGCGATCTATGTCGCGCTTCCCGCCTGCGTGATCGAGCGTCTCGGGCCCGCAAACAGTCTGAGACGCAGTCGGACCCTGACGAAAGGCTATCGCTGGCCGATATTCGGGCTTTCTCTCATTGTGTTCGTCGTCGCTTGGCTGCTCGGTTTCGGCGTGGGCTTTGGCGCCGCCAGGGTCGCTCCAGGCACTCTCGCCGCCCCGTTAGCCGGGCTTGTCGCGCAAGTCCTTGTCGGTGCTTTCGCATCGGTGCTTTACGCCGTCGTCTATAACGACCTGCGCATCGACAAGGAAGGCGTCGACATCGAGCATTTGGCGAGCGTGTTCGACTAGAGGCCTATTCGCGCGTCGGCGCGCTGGTCTTGTCCGCGCGATACACGCCGAACAATTGCTCGCGCTCCAGATGCGCGCGCTCGGCCGAATAGAAAGCGGTCAGGAAGGCGTGCGCGTCGGGGCGCGGCGGCGCTTCCTCCCAACCGATCTTGCGGCAGATCTTGGCGCAGACGTCTTCGAGAATGCGGCTTGTTTCCGCCGACGGCGGCCGGCGCAGCACCTCCTCCAGCACTTGCAATTCAAATGCGCCGTAGGTCTCCAACTGGCGGCGATTGAACGCATAGCGCGCATGTTCCTGGCCGAGTTCGGCGAGCAGCCGACGCTTGGGCGCGGCGATCACCACGGTGCCGCCGATCAGATCGCCCGCGCGCCGATGATCCTTGTTGAAGAAGGGCAGAGCCGAGACGAGGCCTATCCAGCCGAGATAGGCGAGATGCGCCCAGGCGTCGACGCCGGCGCCGGCCGCGGGCAGGCTCAGATAGAGCCCGAGCGGCAAAAACGTCTCGACTTCGCGAGTCAAATTGCGCGCGACGATAGCCGCCGGAGTCAGCGCGCCGCCTTCGCAATCGATCACTTTCAAGCCGACGATGCGCTTGCCCGGCGTCGAGCCTTGCGTCGTCAACTCAAAATGAATGAAATAGAGGTTGCGCACCAAGAACGCGGCGAAGAGTATGATCGTCGACGCCACCGCGCCATCGACGTTCTCCCGCACCATCAGAACGAATCCGAGCACGAGAAACAGCGTCGTCATCAACCAGAAAAACAGGTCGATGACGAAGGCGGTCAGGCGCTCGCCGTGGTTGGCGATATCGATTTCCAGCGCCACGCCTTCGGGCGTGACGATCAGGCGCCGGTTGCGGTGAACGCCGTCGAGAAAACGGTTGATCCGCTCAAGCTTGTGCGCCATCGCCGCTCCTCCTTCCCACTCGCAGGAAATAGACGAGCCACAGCGCCGCGGTGGCCGCCGCGAAGGCGAACCGACCCGGAGTATTGGCGATCAATTGCCGAAACCCACCTTCGATCAATCCGGCGACGAACAGCATCAGCACGGCGCCGCCGGCCAGCCCCGCCGCCTCGCGGCCGCGAAGCGCGAGATTTTCGAGCCGCGAGTATTGGCCCGGAAACAGGATCGTTCTTGCGATCTCAAAGCCGCCGGCCCCGCACAGGATGATGGCGCCGAATTCCGTCACGCCATGGATCGAGACCCAGCCGAGAAAGTCGATCAGCAGCCCTCGATTGTAATGGAGCGCAATGAAGGCGCCGAAGACGACGCCCTGATAGGCGAGCAACACGAGCGTCGGCGCTCCCCCCGCGACGCCGAGCGCGAAGCTCAAGATTCCGATCGTCGCGTTGTGGCGAAACAGGAAATTGGCGAAAACGACAAACGATCGGACGAAGCCAGGCCAGGGCGCGAAAATCTCGTTGTCGCGCAGTTCCGCTGCGGTGCTGGCCGGGCCGCGTCCGCCTGTCAGGCTTTCCGGCGCCAACGCCGAGAACCAGCCCTCGTTGGCTTCGACGAGCGCGAATCCGACGGCGACGCCCACGAGGATCGATGCGAAAGCCAGCAAGATCGCTCCCGCCGCCTTGCGCACCTCGGCTGGAAAGCCGCGCATGACGAACGCGCTGAAACTCTCCATCAGGCCGACGCGAGGGCCGTAGACAACGAAATAGGCGCGCAGCGCCAACCCTTCGAGATAGAGAAGAAGATTACGATCGAGCGCGATCGAGCGCGCGACGGAGAGCGACGACACCGCGGTGCGATAGAGCCGCGGCAGTCGTCTCAGTTCATCGGCCGAAAGCGCAGGGACGCCCTTGGCCTCCGCCTTGGTGATCAAGGCGTCGAGATCGATCCAAGCCTCCTCGCGGCCTTTTCGGAACTCGGCGCTGCGCAACGCAATGACCGGGCGAGGCGGCGTCGCCTCCCACGGTTGAGCGACCTCGGCGCTCACAACAGCCCCCTCTGCTTGATCATGAGATAGCGGTTGACGAGCCCGACCGCGAGGCCGCGGGCGGGCGCCTCCAGGCAATGAACGCCCATCCGCTGCAATCGTTCGAGAACGACGGCGCGCTCGCGCGCGAAGTCGCGCGCGACCAGCGCCTCGGCGACCGTGCGAAAGTCGCGCGGCGGCGCATCGACGCAATCGGCCAACGCGGCGTCGCGCAAGACCACGAAGACGACCGCGTGCCGGTTGGCCATGCGCTGCACGCTTTCGAGCAGCAGTTGCGCCGTCGTCGTGTCGACGAACTCGGTGAACAGGATGACCAGAGCCCGGCGCTTCGATCGGACATTGAGCTCGGCGAGGCCGAGGGTGAAGTTCGTCTCCTCCGCGTGATAGCCGAGCTGGCTGGCGCCGCGCTGCAACTGGAGAAAATAGCGCGCGCCGCGCGCCGGCTGCACGAATTGGCGAACGCGCGCGTCGAAGGCGAACGCGCCGACGAAATCGCCGTGGCGCAGCGAGATCCAACCGAGCTGCAGACCCGCATGGATGGCGTGATCGAGCCGCGTCAACTCGCCGATCGGCTCGGACATCAGATGCCCGGTGTCGAAGGCGAGAACGACCTGGTGATTGCGCTCGATCTTGAATTCCTTCGACAGCAGCTTGCGATGCTTGGCCGAGTGCTTCCAATCGATGAAGCGATTGTCGAGCCCCGGAACGTGGTCGCGCAGCGCTTCGAATTCCGCGCCCTCGCCTTTTTGCGTCTGCACCTTGACGCCGTCGATCGCCTCCCGGGTGACGAATTGCAACGCATTGGCCTGGATCGAACGGACGTCGGGCAATATATCGATGCGTTTCTGCACTGCGACGCGCCGAACGCGCTCGGTGAGGCCTAGCGGGCCTTGCCAACGCAGCCATACGGCCTCAAACGCAACTACGCCGCGCCGCGCCGCCGCGATCGCCAGCCTGACCGTGGCGACGCCATCGCCGTCGGCGGCGACTTCCGCCTCGCTCGGCGGATCGACCGGGCCGGTCCATTCGCCGAGAACGCCAAAGCGCCGCGCCCGCATTTTCCCGTTCTGCGCGAGAGCGACCACGACAATTGCCGTCGTGCCGACATAGGCCCGCGCCGGACCTTGGACGTCGAGCGAGAGCGCGCGAAACGGCGCCCCCATGGCGGCGTCGATGGCGACGCATGCGAGCACAACGAGGCCCGGATCGAGCGCGTAGGGCCAGAAAGCGCCGTTTAACGCCAGGACGAGAAACGCGACCGGCAGCGTCGCCGCAAACAGCAGGGCCGCGCGCAGCGTCGGGCGGATCATCGCGGCGCCGCGACCTGAGTGATGATCTCGCGCGCCGCCGTATCCGCGGTCAGACCCTCGATCTCGGCGTTGGGCGACAGGATGACGCGATGGCGCAGCAAGGGCGCGGCTAGGAATTTGACGTCGTCGGGGATGACGAAATCGCGTCCATCGATCGCCGCGTGCGCCCGCGAAGCGGCGGCCAGCATGTTGGCTGCACGCGGCGAAGCGCCCGTGTCGATCGCAGCGTGACTGCGCGTGGCGCGCACGATATCGACGATGTAGTCGACCAGCGGCTCGCCGAGCCGCACCTGCGCGACGCGCTGCCGCGCAGCGGCGAGATCGATCGCCGACACGACAGGCCCGACCCCGAACTCGCTCAGGGCCGGCATGCCGGCGCGGTGCCCATGCCGCGTCACGACGCTGCGCTCCTCGTCACGGCTCGGGTAGGACACGACGATCTTGAACAGGAAGCGGTCGAGCTGCGCCTCCGGCAGCGGATAGGTGCCCTGCTGCTCGATCGGATTCTGCGTCGCCACGACCATGAAGGTCTCGCCGAGTTCATGAGTGGAGCCGTCGATCGTCACCGCGCGCTCCGCCATCGCCTGCAGCAGCGCGGCTTGAGTCTTGGGCGGCGTGCGATTGATTTCGTCGGCGAGCAGCACGTCGGTGAAGATCGGTCCGGCGGTCAGCGTGAACGTGTTGGTCTGAAAGTTGAACAGGTTGGCGCCGATCAGGTCGCCAGGCATCAGATCGGGCGTGAATTGCACGCGTCCGAAGCGCAGCGAAAGACTCTTTGCGAAAGCGCTCGCCAGCAGCGTTTTGGCGGTCCCGGGCACGCCCTCGACCAGCACGTGACCGCCGCAGAACAAGCTGGTCAGCATCAGTTCGATAGCCTCGTCCTGACCGATGACAGCTTTGCGCACTTCAGTGAGGATGTTTCCGGCCAACGCGCGGACGTCAGGCGCTTGCATGTAAGACTTCCTCTTTCCACTCATGAATTGCTTGCGCCGCCTCGAGCAGGCGCTGGAGGTCGTTCGGCCCGGCCTGCGCTGCGGAATTGAGAATCTCGCTGCACGGACGCCGCGCGCCGCGCGCCTTGCCTGTTCGATCGAGCCAAGCCGCCAGGCTGCTTTGGTCGAGGTCCGGCGGCGCCCTTAGGGTCTGCGCGGCGTCGCGCGCAACCGCCTCGACGTAAGCCCTGAGCGAATCGCCGTGATGGCCGCCGTAGTCGATCAAGGAGGCGATATTCGCGATGAGGCCGCGCT
>JBEKFO010000127.1:0-9800 GCA_050013275.1 Roseiarcus sp.
GGACTGGCCCCAGCCCTGGATGACGGCCGAGCCGAGGATGAAGCAGAACGAGCCGAGGGTGATGATGATCAGCGGCTTGAGGTACTTGCTGAAGACGATCGAGTAGGACGCGGACTGGACGGACTTGATCTCGGGCAGGGCGCCGAGCTGCTCGACCGGGAATTCCATGGCCCAGGCGAGCGCGTTGCGGGCCTCGGCGGTGCGGCCCCGCGACTGCAGGAACCGGGGCGACTCGGGCACATTGCGCAGCCAGAGCAGCAGGAAGATCGGGAGGGCGCCGAGCGCGATGAGCAGGCGCCAGTTCGAGCCGACAATCATCTGCGCGACCGACCCGAGGAACAGGCCGAGGGGGATGAACACCGAGGCCAGGCCGGAAAGCAAGCCGCGCTGCTTGGCGGGGACGAACTCCTGCACGTAGGGGATCGAGGTGATGTTCAGGCCGCCGACGCCGATGCCGACGAAGATGCGGCAAACGGCGAGCACGATCCAGCCGTCGTTCGGCGTGAACACCGAGGCGAGGGTGAAGAGGGTGAAGAGGAGGACGCACCAGGAGAAGGCGGCCTTGCGGCCGATGCGGTCGGCGAGGCGGCCCCAGGCGATGGCGCCGATCACCGTGCCGAGCCCGGACATGGCAAGGATCCAGCCGGCCTCGAAGCCTTTCAGATGCCAGGCGGGATCCTTTAGCAGGCTGCTCACGGCGAAGCCGATGAGGAACATGTCGAAGAACTCCGACACGTTGCCCATGATGACGAGCAGGATGAGGTTTTTCTGGCTCTTGGTGAGGGGCCGGGAATCGATCTGCTCGAGGGCAGTCATGCCGGCGGCTGCGGCAGGTGCGGTTACCATGTTTGAGACCTTTCGTAAGGACCCGGGACAATCAACGGAGGATGTCGGTGCTGGTGGGGATCTGGAGTTCGCTTGGCGTGACGTGAGTCAGGTCGCCGTAGTGGGTGAGGGCGAGCTTCGAGGTGCGCAGGCCGTAGTTGACGCCCTCCATGACATTGTCGTCGAGGTATCCATGGAGGGCGCCGCCGACCAGGGCGTCGCCCGCTCCCGCGCGGTCGGTGATGCGGACCGGCTCGATATTGTAAATCCGCTGGCCCTCGATTCCGGAGTAGTAGCAGCCCGCGGTGGCGTCGGTGGAAACCACGTGGTCGAGGCGGTACCTCTCGCGCAGGACGGCGTTGACGGCCGGACCGTCCCCTTGCAAGCCGAAGACCTTGACGCCGTCCAGGCGCGAGCAGAACAGGATGGAGACATGCTCGAGCAGCGGCTCGAGGACGGAGCGGGCGTTCTCCGCCGTCCAGAGCAGCGCCCTGTAGTTGACGTCGAGCGCGACCTTGACGCCGCGCCTGGCCGCCTCGCTGACCGCGTAGGCGACGGTGCGCCCCGTGCTCTCGGTGAGCGCCGCCGTGATGCCGGTCACAAACAGCACCCGCGTATCGAGCAGGGCATCCCAGTCGAACGTCTCGGGCGTGATATCCCGGAACTTGGTGTAGAGGCGGTCGTACGTCACCTTCGCCGGCAGGGGCGGATCGCCGGGCTCCATGAAATAGAGCGCCATCCGGCCCTCGCAACGGACGCAGTGCGACAGATCGACCCCGACGCCGCGGTACTCCTCGATGAACCGCTGGGCCAGATCGCCATGCGGGATCACCGAGGCGAACGCCGTCCGCCGCCCAAGCTCCGCCAACAGGCCGGCCACGTTGGCCTCGGAGCCGGCAGGGGTCAGCCGCAGCTCCCGGCAAGTGGCCAGGCGGTCGCCCATGGGGACCGTGAGGCGGATCTGCGCTTCTCCAAACGTCGTCAGATCATAGGTGGCCATCGGGTGCTGCCTCCGTGTGACCGAGGCGATGTCGCCTCATCGGGCGCGGTGTCGCCCCGCCGTCGGGCGAGCCAGGCTTTCGCGGGAACGCCGTCATGACGGCCACACCCGGGCGATGGCCTGCTTCAGCTCGGCGGCAGCCGCCAGCGGGTCCGCCGCGGCGACGATCGAACGCCCGGCGATGACGATGCCGACCGGATGGTTCGCGAACGCCGCCAGATCGGCCGGCGTGACTCCGCCCGTGATGGTGACGGTGAATCCCATGGCGGCCAGTTCGTCGACGCGGGCCACGTCGTCGGGGCCCCAGGAGAGGTCGCCCGCCGCCTCGCGGTCACGGGACCGCTTGACGATGACATGCTTTGCGCCCGCCTCCCGCCACTGGCGCGCCTTCGCCGCATCGTACCATTCGTCGGACAGCTCGACCTGGACCTCGCCGTGGCGGGCGGCGGCTACGGCGCAGACCTGTTTCAGGGTGTTCATCGAGGCGCCGGCCACCACCGAGACGAGCGACGCCCCGGCGTCGAAGGCCATCTGCGAAAGCAGCTTCCCGGCCTCGGCGATCCGCACGTCCGCCAGGATCTCCTTGTCCGGAAACAGCGCGCGGATTTCGCGCACGGCGCGCAGACCCTCGGCGAGGACGAGGACGGTGCCGCACTCGATGATGTCGATCTGGGGCGCCGCGCGCTGCAGCGGAGCGAGCGCGCTCGGCAGGTCGGTCTTGTCGAGCGCGATCTGGAGCCGAGGCCGCGTCATGACCGGGCCTCGTTTCCGACCGACCCGGCAGCGCGGTCCCGCAGGGATGGATGATCGGACATCATGTTTCGTCCTGTTCGGCTAGGATCTGCGAAGCGGATCGGACTCCGGAACCGATCTGTTGAAACAGGCTCGCGAGCGCGACGTGCGTCGCCGATCGAATTCGATCAAAACGAACTTATAACGTGATCGTTATGAGTGAATTTGCGCTACATCAATTCCCGGCCAGCGCGGGCTCGACAATTTGGGTGAATTTGTGATCGATTCGGCGTGCGCTATTCGGCCGGGCGCTTCGCGCCTATAAACGGGCTCGAATCGGCCGGGCGATTCTCCCGGCATTTCGACGGCGGGCGCGAAGCGGCGCCGCTCGCCCGACTCGGGTCGCGAATGAGCAGTTTTGGTCGAATGACGGTGGCTCGACGCCAAAAGCTGCTCGAACAGCTCAGGGCGAACGAATTCGTGCGCGTTCCCGAACTCGCCGCGCTGTTGCGCGTTTCCGAGATCACGGTGCGGCGCGACCTCGACGAACTGGCCGAGCAAGGCCTGATCGAGCGCTTTCACGGCGGCGCGCGCTTGCTCGCCCAACCGCAGAGAGCGGCGGGCGCGCCGCCGACCGCCGCCACGGACCATAAGAAGGCGATCATCGCCGCCGCCGCCGCGAAATTCGTGCGGCCGGGCGACACGGTCCTGCTGAGCGGCGGAACGACCACTCTCGCGGTATTCCGGGCGATCGCCCACATGGAGGTCCGCATCGTCACCAACAATGCGATGATCATCGGCGAGCTCGACGGCGGAGCGAACGCCGAGTTGTTCGTGCTCGGCGGCGAATACAACCGCAAGACGCGGGCGCTGAATGGCGATCTGAACAATCTGACGCTCAACGAAATTCACGGCGACATCTGCTTTCTCGGCACCAACGCGATCAGTCAGAAGAACGGCCTCACTTCGTCGATCTACGCCGCGGCGACCGTCAACCGTCTGATGGCCAACCAGTGCAAGGACAATGTCGTCGTCGTCGCCGACGCCTCCAAGATCGGCGCGACGGCCAATTTCGTCAGCCTCCCGCTCGCCCGCGTGCGCACTCTGATCACCGATTCCCACGCCGATCCGGGGGAGCTGGCGGCGTATCGGGCCGCCGGCATGGAAGTCCTCGTCTGCGAGGCTTTGGCGGACTGACCGGCGGGCCGTCGAAAACGAGTCCTGTGATCGTTTTGATCGAACCGTGATCATTTTAAGATCGACTTGCGCGCGAAGGCGGTGCATATTGGCGGCCGTAGCCCGCCGTGCGGCGCGCGCGGCGACCGGCGCTCGTGCGCCGGCGCTTCGCTTGCCGTCTGCGGAAACGCCCTCGATTCGGAGCGCATCAATGAGCCAGATCGATCAAATCACCCGTGAGTCGTGGATTCTCGCGACCTTCCCTCAATGGGGGACCTGGCTGACCGAGGAAATCGAATCGGAGGTCGTCAAGCCAGGGACGTTCGCCATGTGGTGGCTCGCCTGCACGGGGATCTGGATCAAGAGCGCCGGCGGCGCCGATTTGTGCATCGACCTGTGGTGCGGCACGGGCAAGAAGACGCACGGCAACGGCTTGATGGCCAAGAATCATCAGATGGCGCGCATGAGCGGTTGCCGCAAACTGCAGCCGAATCTGCGCCTGTCGCCGTTCGTCATCGATCCGTTCGCCATCCGCAAAGTCGACGCGATCGTCTCGACCCACACGCACAACGATCACATCGACAAGAATGTTGCGGCCGCCGTCGTTCGCAATTGCGATCCGGCCGTTCCGTTCATCGGGCCGCGCGGTTGCACCGATCTGTGGAAGAGCTGGGGCGTGCCGGCCGAGCGCTGCGTGACTCTGCGGCCGGGTCAGTCGGTCAAGATCAAGGACACAGAGATTCTGGCGCTCGAATCCTTCGACCGCACCATGGCGGTGACGCTGCCGGCCGGCCAGATCGCCGCCGGCAAGCTGCCCCCCGAAATGGACGAAATCGCGCTGAACTACCTCATCACGACGTCGGGCGGGACCATCTATCACAGCGGCGATTCGCACTACGCCAACATGTACGCCAAACACGGCAATGACCATCGGATCGACGTGGCGCTCGGCTCCTACGGCGAGAACCCGCGCGGCATAACCGACAAGATGACGGCCTGCGACATCCTGCGCATGGCGGAAGCGCTGAACGCCAAGGTGATCATCCCGTTCCATCACGACATCTGGTCGAACTTCCAGGCCGACCCGAAAGAGATCGTCGCTCTCTGGGAAATGCGGAAGAAGCGAATGCGCTACCAGTTCGCGCCCTTCATCTGGCAGGTCGGCGGAAAATTCGTCTATCCCGACGATAGGGGCGCGATCGAATATCACTATCCCCGCGGCTTCGACGATGTCTTCGCGGATGCGCCGGACCTGCCGTTCCCCTCATTCCTGTGAGGCGACGTTCCGCCGCGCCGCGGAGCGGATCGCCGGGACCATCCTCGACGAGTCGTTTGGGATCTGTGTGCGCACCGGACTCCATTGCGCCCCGGCGGCGCATCAGGCCGTCGGGACCTTCCCCGTGGGGACGGTTCGGGCCAGTTTCGGCGGATTCAACCGCCAAAGCGATGTAGACGCGCTCGTCGAAGCCGTGCGACAAATCAGAGCCGTTTCTTAGCGCCTCGCCCCGTTTCGGCGTCGGCGCGCCAGCCATGTCTCGGGCTTCGTTGATGACGACGCAAGCATCCTTCGCCGAGCGGCTGTCGCTCGCCGACGCCTGGGCGTGGCTCGACGCCTGTCCGGAGGCGCCGGCCTCGGAACCGGTTCCTCTCCATCAGGCTTTCGGCCGCGTCTTGTCGGCGCCGCTCGCCTTTCCCAATGATCGGCCGGATCGCGACCTCGCTCTGATCGACGGTTACGCGGTGCAGGCCGAGTCTACGCTAGGCGCCGACGGCTACAATCCGCTCTCTTTCACCCTCGTCGCCAAAGGCGCGCCGGTGACGGCGGGAAGCGCGAGCGTCTGCTGCGCCGGCGAAGCGGCTCCGCCCGGCGCCGACGCCGTCGCGCCGTTGGACGTCGGCCACGCGGCCGGCGCCGTTGTGGAACTCTGTGCGGCCGTGGCGCGCGGGGTCGGCCTCGGGCGCAAGGGCGAAACGGCGCGGCGCGGCGACATCGCGATTCCGGCGGGCCGGCAATTGGCGGCGCCGCAGATCGCCCTCGCCGCCTCGCTCGGCGCGACGCAACTGACCGTCCGACGCCGCCCCGATGTGACGCTCGTCATCGCCGGCGCCAAGCCGCCCGCGATCGAGGCGCTCGCGGTGGCGCTGTCCGCCCTCGTCGGTCGAGACGGCGGCGTCGCGCATTGCGCCCCTCACTGCGGCGATACGGCGCGAACGCTCGCCGGCGTCGCCGCCGCCGACGTCGTGTTCGTCATCGGGCGCGGCGGCTGGGGTGAGGACGACGACATCGCGCGAGCAATCGCCGCCGCGCGCGGGCGGCTCGACCATCACGGGTTAGCGCTGACCCCAGGCGGATCGGCCGGTTTGGGTTGGCTCGGCGGCGCGCCCTTGCTGCTGCTGCCCGGAGATCCGCTGTCCGCATTGGCGACCTACGAGCTGCTCGCCGGGCGGCTGCTGCGCCGTCTCGCTGGTCGCGCGTCGCAATGGCCCCATCCGCTTCGGCGCTTCGCGCTGTCGCGCAAGATCGCTTCGCCCATCGGGGTGAGTGAATGGACGCCGGTCGTCTGCCGCGGATCGAGCGCCGAGCCGCTCGCTCTTTCGCCTGCAGACGGCCTCGTCGGATATGCTCGGGCAGACGGATTTCTCGTTGTTCCCGCGAGCCTAGAGGGTTACGCCCCTGGCGAGCGGGTCGATGTCGTCGTGGCGGAACCCGCCGCCGCACAGGAGAGGCCGTGACTTCGTCAGACCGTGAACCCGCCGCGCGCCGGGCGGCCGACTTCATTCGACAATCGGCCCGCCAGGAACAGTTTCTCTCCGTCGCGAGCCGGGACGAGGCGGAAGCGCGGTTTCGCAGCCATCTCGTTCTCGCGCCGCTCGGCGAGGAAACCGCGCCGCTCGCGCAATGCCGGGGCCGCGTGCTGGCGCGCGACGTCGCGGCCGCGGTGGACGTTCCGGGCTTCGATCGCTCCAACGTCGACGGCTTCGCCGTGCGCGCCGCCGATCTCGACGGCGCCCGCCGCGACGCGCCGCGACGGCTGAAACTCAACCGGGAAGTATTGACGCCCGGCCGGACGCCGCAGGAGGCCGTCGGCCCGGGCCTAGCGACGATCATCGCCACGGGCGGCATGATCCCGCGCGGCGCCGATGCGGTGGTGATGATCGAACAGACGGAATTCATCGACGCCGCCGACCCGGCTGTGGACGTCCATCAACCCGTCGCGTCGGGCGCCGCCGTCTCGGCCGCCGGCTCGGACATCGGCGCCGGGGAGACGGTGCTGCGAGCCGGCGCCGTCCTCGGCTCGCGCGAAATCGCGGTGCTGGCGGCGATCGGCGTCCAGGACGTTTCGCTCTTCCGCCGGCCGCGCGTCGCCGTGCTCTCGACCGGCGACGAGTTGACGCCGCCGGGCGCCGCCATCCGCGCCGGGCAGGTCTATGACAGCAACGGGCCGATGCTGGCGGCGGCGGTCGAGGAGTTGGGCTGCGTCGCCGTGCCGTTCGGCATCGCGCCCGACGATCCGGCGAGCATGGAAGCGGTGGTGGACAAGGCGATCGCCGCGGCCGACGTGGTGCTGTTGTCGGGCGGCACCTCGAAGGGCGCCGGGGACATCGCCTACCGCACGGTCGCGCGCTTCACCGATCCCGGCATCGTCGTGCACGGCGTCGCCTTGAAGCCGGGCAAGCCGCTCTGCCTCGCGGTCACGCAGGGCAAGCCGGTCGTGATCCTGCCCGGTTTCCCAACCTCGGCGACGTTCACCTTCCACGAATTCGTCGCTCCAATTCTGCGCATTCTGTCAGGACTCCCGGCGCTGCGTCTTGAGACCCGCAAAGCGATGCTGCCGGTGAAGATGGTCTCCGAACTCGGGCGCACCGAATACGTCCCGGTATCGCTGTCGGAACGGCCGGAAGGCGGGCTTGCGGCCTACCCCATCGGCAAGGGGTCGGGGGCGGTGACAGGCTTTTCCCTAGCCGACGGTTTCTTCGCCATTCCCGCGCAGAGCGAACTGGCGCCGGCAGGCGCGGAGGTGTCAGTGACGCTGATCGGCGCTGCGGCCGAGCCGGCGGACCTAATGGTGATCGGCAGTCATTGCGTCGGCCTAGACTTCCTCGTCGGAAAGCTGGCGCGCGAAGGCGTGACCGCGAAAGTGCTGTCGGTCGGCAGCACGGCCGGCCTGACAGCCGCCAAACGCGGAGAGTGCGATATCGCCGGCATCCATCTGATGGACCCGGCCACCGGCGTCTACAATCGCGCCTACATCGATGACTCGTTGCGGCTGGTTCGCGGCTACGGCCGCCTGCAAGGGGTCGTCTTTCGTCGCGACGACGCGCGCTTCGTCGGTCTCGACGCAACGGGCGCGATCGCCAAGGCAAGCCGCGAAGCCGCCTGCCTGATGGTCAATCGCAACGCTGGCAGCGGCACGCGCCTGCTCATCGATCGTCTCATCGGGGAAGCCCGGCCTGCCGGATACAGCCATCAGACCCGCTCCCACAACGCCGTGGCGGCGGCGATCGTGCAGCGGCGCGCCGACTGGGGCGTGGCGATCGAAACGGTGGCGCAGCGCTATGGCCTCGGCTTCCTGCCGCTGCAGGCGGAGGAATACGACTTCGCCATTCCCGTCAGGCGGTTCGATCGGCCGGCGGCGCGTCGGTTCGTGGCGCTGCTCGAAGAGCCCGCCGTGCGCGCGGAACTGGCGCGGATGGGCTTCAAGAGCGTGTGACGGCGCTGCCGGCGAGAGCCGGCGCGACGGTGGATGTTGCGCAATCGTCGTGTAGCATGGGGTTTGAAAAGGGGAACTTGAGCATGGTTCGCAAAACAGCGTTCGTACCCACCCTCGCGCTGCTTTGCGGCGCCGCCTCAGCGTCGGCGCAAGCGCCGGCCACGTTGACGATCTTCGGCGCTGGCACGTTGGCTGCGCCGTTCAAGCAGATCGACGAGGCGTTCGAGAAACAGAACCCGGGCGTCGTCGTCGAAGCCCAATTCGGCGGCAGCGTCATGATGGCGAGGAAGATCGCCGATCTGCATCAGAACGCCGACGTCATCGCCGTCGCGGATTACAGCGTGATTCCGAAATATCTGTTTGGCGGCGACGGCAAGACCGCCTACGCCGACTGGTATGCCGGCTTCGCTCAGAACGCCATCACCTTCGTCTACACGGACAAGAGCAAGTTCGCCAAAGAGATATCGCCTCAAAACTGGTACCAATATCTGGCCAAGCCGGATGTGCAAATCGGTCGGTCCAATCCCGACACCGACCCTTCAGGATACCAGACCTTGCAGATGCTGGCCTTGGCCGAGACGCGCTATCAGTCGCCAGGTCTGGAAGCCAAGGTGCTCGCGAATGCTCCGCAGGCGAACATGCGCGACACCGAGACGGAACTCATCGCCGCGCTGCAACTGGGACAGATCGACTATCTCGCGATCTATCGCTCCGACGCGCTGCAACACCACCTGAGCTTTCTCGACCTTCCCGCCGAGATCAATCTCAGCGATCCCGCTGACGCCGCGACCTATGCAAAGGTGGTGGCGCATACCAAGAACGGCGACGTCGCCGGCAAGCCGATTGTTTACGCAGTCGCCGTTCCGCGCAACGCCGACCATCCCGACTGGGCGCAGAAATTCGTCGCCTTTCTGCTGAGCCCGGCGGGCCAAGAAATCATGGCGAGCAACGGCTTCGGCGCCGTCAACCCGGCTTACGCCGTCGGCGTCGACGCCATGCCTCAGAGCCTGCGCGCGCTGGTGAAGCCTTGGCCGCGCCAATGAGCAAAACTCCAGCGCGACCGAACGGCGTCGTCTTGGCGTTCTGGCTCGTCGGCAGCGTGCTGTTGGCGTTCATTCTCGCGCCGTTGATAGGTCTCGCGACGGTGCAGTCCCCGGCCAATCTCGTCCGGGTCGCCGCCATGCCGGACGTCCGCCTCGCAATCGGGCTCAGTCTTCTGGCGGCCTTGCTGACGACGCTTTGGACCGCGTTGCTCGGCGTCCCGCTCGCCTATGTCCTCGCGCGCAGCGAATTTCCCGGCAAGGAAATCGTCGACGCCATCGTCGACCTGCCGCTCGCGGTTCCGCATACGGTGG
>JBEKFO010000128.1:0-11751 GCA_050013275.1 Roseiarcus sp.
TCGCCGGCGGCGATCTGTCGCAAAGTCGCCGAAGCGAAGTCGGGCGAGTCGATTGAAATCTGGGGCGACGGCTTACAGACGCGGTCATTTCTTTACATCGACGAGTGCCTCGAAGGCACGAGGCGGCTCATGCGCTCGCGGTTTTCCGGTCCGGTGAACATCGGCTCCGACGAAATGGTGACCATCAACCAACTCGCCGAATTGGCGAGCGACATCGCCGGAAAAAAACTGACGATCGTCCACACCGACGGGCCCACCGGCGTGCGCGGTCGAAATTCCGACAACCGCTTAATCAAGGAACAGCTCGGTTGGGTTCCGTCCCAAAGTCTCCGCGCGGGATTGGAGAAGACCTACGCTTGGGTTGAACGGCAAGTCATGCGCAACGCGAGCTGAAGCGGAGGAGCGGCGTCAAATCGCAGCGTTGCAAATATTGGGGGGGCGAACTCGGTGAGGATCATCGTCAACGATTACTCCGGCCATCCATTTCAGGTCGAGTTGAGCCGGGCCTTGGCGGCGCGCGGCCATGCCGTGTTGCATCTCTATTCGAGCGATTTTCAAACCCCCAAAGGCGATCTCCAACGTAATGCCGAAGACGCGCCGACATTCGAGGTTGCCGGTTTGAGCATTGGCGAGCCGTTTCAAAAGTACAATTTCTTCCGAAGGCGCGGTCAGGAGATCGCGTATGCAAAGTTGGTTTGCAGGGAAATTGGAACGTTCAAACCAGACCTTGTCGTCGGTTGCAATAATCCATTGGACGCGCAGCGGCGAATTCAAGAATTCTGCCGCAGGCGCACGGTCTCGTTCGTTTTTTGGCTCCAGGACATCTATTCGAGCGCGATCCGGTGCATTTTGAGCAAGACGATGCCTTTCGTCGGTCACGCGATCGGCGCCTGGTATCAAGGACTGGAAAGAAGCCTGTTGCGCCGCTCCGATCACGTCGTCGCCATATCGGAGGACTTCTTGCCGCAACTCGCCGCTTGGCGCGTCGAGGGGCGCCAGGTTTCCGTTATCGAGAATTGGGCGCCGAAGAGCGCGGCGGAAGCGCTCGAACGCGACAATCCCTGGAGCCGCGAGCATGGCCTGTCGGACAAGAAAGTGGCGCTCTACACGGGCACGATCGGACTGAAGCACAATCCGGACTTGCTGCTGGACGCGGCTGACGCTCTCAAGAGCGATCGCGACGCAAAGCTGGTCGTCGTATCCGAAGGCAAATACGCCGAGTACGTCAAACGACGCGCGGCGCAGAAGGGCCTGGACAACGTCGCCGTCCTGCCATTCGAGCCTTTCAGCCGCTACAGCCAGGCGCTCGCCTCCAGCGAGGTTCTCGTGGCGATGATCGAGCCGGACGCGGCCGCCTATTCGGCGCCTTCCAAGGTTCTATCCTACCTTCGAGCGGGCAAGCCGATCGTGCTGGCCGCGTCGGCCGAGAACTTGGCCGCAAAGACCGTCCGGCGCGCCAACGCCGGGCGCGTCGTCTCGCCTTGCGATCGCGCCGGATTCGTCGCGGCGATCGGCGAACTTCTCGCGGACGACTCCCAAAGAGCGATCTTCGGCGCTTCGGGGAAAAGATACGCCGATGCGCGTTTCGATATCGGCGCCATCGCCGACGAGTTCGAGGATGTCTTCCGAGCTGCGGTCGCGGAGCGGCGACTTCGCCGCCGCCGGGGACTCGGCGGGTGGTTCGCCGAGCCCGACGACCGGGAAGATTTCGAAGCGCTCGGCATTCGCCGCAAACCGATCGCGCAAGCGGCCAACGCCGGGAGCGGCGGCGCGTGCGAGGCGATCGCGCGCCCAGGCGAGGCGGCCGGGTAGGGCGCCGCGCGGCCGGGAAAGCTGCGTTTTCCAGCGATCGCGCGGGATACGCGCTCGCAGAGATCCAAGTCTTCGTGCGGATGTCGGTTCAGCGTGAGGTCGGGATTCGACGAACGGCTTTGGTTCGGGCCGGTCAATCCCTCGATCAATGCCGGGCCGAGGTTGGACGATAATGAAAGTCGCGGCCGCCTTACGAAGCGTTGGAAAATTGTATCAGCTCCCACGGACAAACTGGCAATATTTCCCCCACTCCGTTCTCGGCGGGCGCGAATCCATTGAAGCCGCTCTTAAGGAAAGCCCGAGAATTCCGGCGCTCAATTGTTATCTTGGTGGGAGGCTTGGGCCCCATGGCGGCACGCCGTTCAGGGCCTGCTCGTCCCGATGTTTTTCGCATTGAGCGGCTTCCTGGTCACGGCGTCGGCGCTCAGGCTGAGAAATGTGCGATCGTTCCTGCTCTTCCGAGGGTTAAGAATATTTCCGGCTCTCACCGTCGAAGTCGTCTTGTCGGCGCTGATTTTAGGGCCAGTATATACGGATTTGGCGATTACATCGTATTTCGGGAGCTACGGCTTCTTTCGGTATTTCGGCAACATTCTCGGCTTCGTGACCTTCTATCTTCCTGGGGTATTTGAAAACAATCCCTGGCCGAAGATCGTCAACGCGAATCTGTGGACGCTTCCAGCGGAATTTTATTGCTACGCGATATTGGCGTTCTGCATGATTTCGAGAATTATCTATAAGAGGATGTATTTCACGATATTTTTCTGCGCGCTGAGCGTCGTGTTTATATATTCGCTGTTTCCAGCAGTTGGACCGCTGCTGCCGGACATCGGACCGGGATTTGCGCGCAGTTTCGGTGTAACGTATTATTTCTTCGTTGGCTGTCTATTTTTCCATTGGAGGTCGTGGATATCGATCAATCGCTCGGCATTTCTTATTTCTGGATTGTTGTCCCTGGTGTTCTTGGAAGAAAATTTCGCAAGAGGGGAGGTTGTCGTTCTGGCGGCGCTCACCCCGTTTGTCTTAACGTATTGTACGGTGGTGCTCGGGATTGCGAATTGGCCGAAACTGCCGTTAGTTAGGAACGGCGACTATTCGTATGGCATTTATTTGTACGGGTTCCCAATCACCCAAGCGCTTATTGCCTCATTCCCCGGCCTAAGGGGTCATATCTGGCTTATGTTGTTGATCGCTCCCGCTCTGACCACAATGTTTTCCGTATTATCGTGGCACCGGATCGAGCATCCGGTCCTGCAACTGAAAAAGCGCTTCGGGCCTGTTAGCCGCCCTGTATAGCGGCGCGCCTTCACAATCTTCAAAAGTGGCTTCCAGGAGCGCTGCAAATCGGCGTTTCCGTGTCGAGAGTCGACTGCGCCGCCAAAGCCGGCGGCCGAGATCATGAGGAATTGAGCGCGCCATGAACTTGCTTAGTCAATTCATATGGCGCCAGCGCACGCTCTTCAGGCGTACGATCAGCCTCGGGGGTCATCGCATCACTCTGCCGGCCGGGCACCTGCTCGATTGGCACAGACTGCGCAACCGGCGTTATGACGAACCTATCGCGGAAATCGCGGAATTGTTGCTGCGCAAGCACCGCGCGCCAACGATGATCGACATCGGCGCGAACGTCGGCGACACCGCGGCGTTGATGGCGCGGTCGCCCGAAGTCGCGATCCTGTGCGTCGAGGGAAATCCAAAGTTCTTGCCGTTGCTTCGACAAAACCTCGCGACCATCTCGCCGATATCGGAAATCGAATCAAGTTACGTCGGCGCGGGAGAGGAAGCGGTCGCAGGCTGCATGCGCACCTATGACGGAACCGCGACCCTGGTTGAAGGCTCAGGCACAGTCTCCATGCGCAGCCTTGCGCAAGTTCTCGCAAGTCACGCCCGATTCCAACGCTCCCGACTGCTGAAGATCGACACGGACGGATTTGACGCGAAGATCGTGATCGCAGCGTCGGAAATCATTTCAACGATGAAGCCGATTGTGCATGTCGAATATTCGCCTATCGGACCCGACGGCGCCGAGCAAGAGTGTCGATCGATGATCGAATGCCTTAAGAATGCCGGCTACACGTTGTTCCATGTCTTCGACAATTTCGGCAACCACATGCTGAGGTTGCCGGCGGAACAAACGGATCATTTGCGCGCGTTGAATGCGTACGTGCGGTCGTGCCGCAACGATCTGAGGCCAAGCGTATTCTATTACGATATTTGCGCGTTGACGCCGGAAGATAAGGATATATCGGACGAGCTGCTGAGACATTACGTCGAAGAGACGCCGATCGTCTAGCGTGCGCGTTTCGCTTCCCGGTGTGCCCGCCAACCGATGAAGTTCGAATTGAGATCATGCAACAGACGCCGCGGCGAAACGACGGATTTCGCGCGAGGTCGCCGGTCGTGACGCATTCGGCCCTCGCCCTCCCGCAAGTTCGGCGCGCCGCCTCGAGCGGTCCCGAACGGGCGACAAATCGTCGTCTCTTCAGTGCTGTCGGCGCGAACGCCTACGGTCAGGCGGTGACGTTGCTGATCCAGTTCGGGTCCGTGCCGGCGCTGCTTTCCGCATGGGGCGCGCAAACCTTCGGGCTGTGGCTCGTCATCAGCGCGGTTCCGGCCTATCTCGCACTGGCCGACTTCGGATTTTCGCCGGCCGCCGCCAACGATATGACGCTGGCGACGGCGCGGGGCGCGTACGCGCAAGCGCAAGGGACTTTTCAGAGCGTGCTGGCGCTGAACGTGCTGGCCTCGCTCGGCCTCGCGGCGATCGCCTCGGCGATCGTCGTCGTCATTCCCGACCGGTTTCTGCCGCACACCGCCCTCGTCGGCGGCGCGGAGGTGCGCCTTGTCTGGATCTTGCAGACCATTCAGGTGGCCGCGACACTGTCGTGCGGCGCATTCGGGGGCGGTTTCCAATCCAGCGGGCGCTACGCGCTGGGAATCTCTCTCACCAGCAGCGCGCGCCTCACGGAAAGCGTGGCGTTGGTCGCCGGAGCGTTCCTCTTCCAGGGTTTTGCGCCGGCGGCCGCTCTCATGCTGGCGGCGCGCCTCGCGGCGCTCGGCGGGATAGCCGTCCTGCTGGCGCGCTCAGCGCCTTGGTTGCGCCTCGGGTTTCGCCAAGCGAGCCTCGCGGAAGTCCGGCGGCTCATGCGACCGGCCCTTGCCGTAACGGCGTTGCCTGCGGCTTTCGCCGTCTCCTTGCAGGGCTTCGTGCTGGTGATCGGCGCGACGCTTTCTCTCGATGCGGTCGCTGCGTTTTCGACGGTGCGCACGCTGACGCGGGCGGTGATTCAAGCGGGCGGCGTCGTCAATCATGCGATCATGCCCGAACTGACGCGAGCCTTCGGCGCGGGCGACGGCTTGCGCGTGCGTCGCCTCATTCGGCTCAATCTCGTCTCGGTTGTCGCGCTCAACGCCGCCGCCTTTGTCGCGGTCGCAACCTTTGGAACCTGGATCGTGGCGCTCTGGACGCGGGGTCGCATAGCGCCCGCTCCGACGCTGGTGATCGGCCTCGCGGCGGTCGCCACGTTGCACAGTCTGTGGCTGTCTCAGGCCAATCTGCTTCTCGCCGTCAACCGCCACGCCCGGTATTCATACTGGTTTCTCGGTGTTTGCGTCGTCAGCGTGGTCGCCGCGATTCCAGTCGCCCGCGCCTTCGGCGTCGACGGTCTGCCGCTGCCTCTGTTCGCCGGCGAGGCCTTCATGATCGTGGTCGTCGCTCGCGCATTCCGCGCGACCTTCGCCAAGAGAGCGCCGGTGTGAAAGTCGTCATTTCCACCGCCGGCCGGTACCATCTCTTCGCCTTGGCGAGGGAACTGGAGAAACATGGCTGTCTCGAGCGCATCTATTCCGGTTTCATCTGGAGCGCGCTCGCCCGGGAAGATGCGCCAAGGCGCAAGGTGACGACATATCCATGGTTTCGCACGCCTTACATGGCGCTCGGCCGCATGCCGATAGCGCCGCCGCGCCGGTTCGGGCGTTGGCTCGAAACGATGTCGTGCGTCGCCCAGGACGCCTACGTCGCAAGGCGCCTGCCCCCCTGCGACGTCTTCGTCGGGCACGACGGCGCAGGCTTGGAGGCGGGCAGGGAAGCGCGACGGCGCGGGCGCCTTTACATCGCCGACACCGGAACGAGCCATGTGCGCTTCCGACGCGACCTGCTTCGCGAAGAATTCGCCCGTAATGGCGTGTCCTATGTTCCCGGGAATGAATCAATCTACCGACGGCAGCTGGAGGAATATGCAACCGCCGACGCCATCGCCGTCCCGTCGCGCTTCGTCAAGCAATCGTTCGTCGCGGAGGGCGTTGCGGCCGACAAGGTCCACATCGTGCCTTACGGCGTCCGCAGGGCGCATTTCAATCCGGTGTCGCAACCTCCGGTCGATCGGTTTCGCGTCTTGTTCGTCGGTTCGCTTTCGATCGAGAAGGGCGTGCGCTACCTCTTGGAAGCTTTTCGCGATTTTCCCCATCCAAGAAAAGAGTTGCTCGTTGTCGGCCATGTCCGAACGGAGGCCGGCCCGATTATCGCTTCGCTTGCCGATTCCAAGGTCGAATTTCTCGGCCATATCCCCAACACGGGGCTACGGGAGATCTATAGTTCGAGCCACGTTATGGTTCTGCCCAGCGTGCAAGACGGGTTCGGCATGGTCATGGCCGAGGCGCTGGCGTGCGGCTGTCCGGTGATTGCGTCGACGAGCACGGGCGCGCCGGATCTGTTTGCGCACGGCAAGGAGGGGTTCATCGTGCCGATACGCGATTCGCGTGCGATCTGCGATTGCTTGACCCGGTTCGCCGATGAGCCGGACCTGAGAGTTCGCATGTCCGCGGCGGCCGTCGAGCGCGTGGCCAATCTGGGAGGGTGGGGCGCCTACGGGAATAAGTATGTCGCGCTGCTCGGCGCGATGATGGACTCGCGGGGCGGCGCTGTCAGAGGCGGGTGAGCGCCCATTGCAGAACGAAGCCAATTCACCAAAATGCGTTTATCGGCCGCAACGGTTTCGCCGCGCGGCGCATCCGATTTCTCACGACCGGTTCATGGACCCCGCTCAGACCGCTTGCGACGGCGCGACACAACCCATCGCGAACGCCGGGCCGCCGCTAATGCTCGCGCGATGAATCGGCGAAGGACAGGCTTTTGCGGACGCGGGTCGGCGAAAGCGCCGTAACGTTCATCGCCATTCGATCTTGGGCAAGCGCCTCGGCAAAACGGCGACTGCCAATGACCACGACAAGAAAGGCTCTTCGTGCGTTCGAACCAGGACCCTCGTCTGCGCTCGGCCATTGCGATTGGGACGTTGTGCGCGCCTCTCGTCTTTTTCGCTGCGCCGATGGGAATGGGCAGCTATATCAGCCAACCTCTAGCCGGCGTCATCCTCCTGCCATGGCTGTTCGTCGCCCGACGAAAGCTGCTATTTCCTTTATTGTTCTTGGCGCTCATCGCGGCCGTATCCGCGCACCAAGCCTTGTCGTCGGCTGAACGCGAATTTTCGATTTTCCAATTCGTGCGGGCTGGCGCGCCGTTCTTTTTTGGCTGCGCCATTCTGGCGGGATACAACGATATTTACGTCTTCTTTGGGAAACATGTGGACAGATTACGCGCCAATTCAATTGATCTATTTGATAAGGTCATGTTGTTCTTCGCCGCCGGGCAATTGATTCAGATCACGGGATCGTTTCTCGGCGTAAACATTGCCAACGCAATGTTTGGGTCGGCGGACTCCAGTGGCGCAGGCGGCATCGGCAGGATTTCGCTGTTCCCGCACGCCGCGGCTCAGCTCATATTCTTCTATGCCTGTCTTCAGCAACGTTTGTTGTTGATGGCGATCTCGGCATTCGTGTTGCTGGCGTCCGGGTCAAAGGCGGTCATTATTACCGTAATCGGACTGTTTGCGCTCGCCTCGACTCAGCGCCGCGATTTAAAGGCGGCGCTGTTAAATCTGTGTGCGATCGCGCTGCTTGCCGGGGTGATATTCTACGCAAATCCAACCGCCATCGAGCGACTGTCTAGTTTCGTGTCGGAAAATCAAATGGAGGACGCGACCCGTGAATGGGAGACGTACTACGCAAAAGACGCGTTCTTCTCAGGCGCCGACACTGTGATCTTTGGCAACGGGCTGGCAAAACCGTTGACGCCTGGAATCGCCAGCGTCGATCCTCGCTGGAGCGAAAACTCGAAATACGACATCGAGAACGGCTACTGGGGACTGTTGGCGACCGTCGGAGTTTTGGGAACGACGCTATACCTCTGCATGTTTCTCGCCCTGCCAACAAATACAACGTTTATGGCGATATTGTTGATTGAAGTCGTCACGGCGTTTGCGTCTCGCGGTCTATTTTTTACTAGATTCGAAGCGCCGTATCTGTTCGCGTGGTCCATTGTCATCAATTACCTGTTGGCCCACGCGCGTTCGGGCGTTGTGGCGGGCGCCCGCAGGCCTGTGAGCGCCGAGAACCTTGTGCGTGCGCCTCGAAGAACCTAGCGATTTTGCCGGCGGCGCAACTCTCTTCGCGGCACCGCACGCTTGCGAAAGAAGGCCGTGGCCGTTCAATTCGTCCGATCCGTTCGTATCGGCGAACGTGCGCGACAAGAGTTAGCCGTGGCTTCTGAGGACTTTCCATGAGCGGCGCCGGTTCACGTCTCGCAAGTCCCCTCGAGGGAGGGCCGACCTACCCCTTGAGCGACCGGGCGTATCGGGCGTTGTGGGCGGCGAGCTGGCTGTTGCTGGCCTCGTGGACTCCGCGGGCGTTCTACAAATGGCGTCGCCTTCTGTTGCGACTGTTCGGAGCGCGGATGGGCCGCAACACCGATGTGCTGGGGTCCGCACGCGTCTGGACCCCGAGGAACCTGATCATGGGAGATCACGCGCTCATCGCTCACCGGGCAAGATGCTACAATTTGGCCGAGGTTCGAATCGAAAGCGGCGCGCTGGTTTCGCAGGACGCCTATCTTTGCGCCGGCACGCATGACGTCGACGATCCGCGATTTCCGCTGATCGCACGGCCGATCGTCATCGGCGCCTCGGCCTGGATAGCCGCGGGCGCCTTTGTCGGGCCAGGCGTCACCGTCGGAGAAGGCGCCGTGCTCGGCGCGGGGGCGGTCGCATTCCGGGATTTGCCGCCCTGGACGATCAATGTCGGCAATCCCGCTCGAACGGTCCGTGAAAGGGACCGACGCGCCGCGTTCGCTCGCCTTTCCCAGCGTTCACCAGAGCCAAGGCATTGACAGCGCCCTGCGCTCGCGACGTCGTCTTTCATGGCCTTGTCGTCGTCGATCCCGACAACACGGTCTTCCCGAATTTGAGGAATGCCGCGCGCGCGGTGGAAACATACGTAAGATGCGGCGCGCTGATGTGCGCTTCCGCCCGCAATTGCGGGATCAGAACCATATTGGTGACCAACGACCGGACGCGAGTGACCGCGGTCCTGCGAAGCATCGGCGCCGCGGACGTCGAAGTCGCCGAGATGCAATTTCAAAATCCGCTCCCGAAAGGCGTGCCGCACCGGGCGGCGCACAATAAGCTCGCGCTGATCGCCGAGTTGTCGACGGGCAAGCACGGCGAATACGTCGGCGTCGTCGACCTGGACGTCGTGTTCTTGAAGGCAATTCGACTTTCCGGCGCCCTCGCGACCGACACGCTGTACAATTATGACATAACGAACCAGATGTCGGCAGAATCGGAAGGACGGGCGCTCAGAGAGCTGCGTCTTTTTGTCGGTGAGACCGCCGAAGAGCCGCGCTGGTTCGGCGGCGAAGCGCTATTTGCTCATCACTCGACGCTGGCGGTTCTTTCGCGGGAGCTGACGAGGATTTTTCCGCGATACCTCTCTTGTCTCGCCGACCTCTATCACGTCGGCGACGAGTTCGCGGTGTCGGCGGCGACGAACGCGCTCGTGGCGAGAGGCGCGCGAGTCCACGACCTCGGTTCCGACAGGAGCGTAACGCGTTGGTGGACGCCGCGCCGGCCGTTTCCGCAACCGCGGCTCGCCGACATTGTCTGTTCGTCAATTCTGCATTTGCCCGGCGACAAGGAATTCCTGGCCTCGCAAGCCGGCCGCGAATTCAATCGGGAAGAATTCTTGCGGCGTTACCGAGCCTATGCGGCGGCGCGACTGGCCGGCCGTCGTTTCTACACGTGGCTCGAACGGCTGACGAGCGACAAGAGAAGGCAATACGTCGCCAGAATATGATCGGCGGTCTTGCCTCCGCGGCCGGCGGAGGAATTCGTGGCGAGGGAAAGAGATGTTTGCCAAAGTCGAAGCGGTGGCAAAGAATGGACTGAGCCGGGATGTCTTGCTGAACAAGGTCCTCGGCTATGCCGCGACAATGCGGGCGACTCGGATCTCGGAGGAGATGATCGCGCGCTACGGACCTGTCGTATGGTCCGGGCCGTTCAAGGGGATGACGTTCGTCGGAGGAATTGCGCCGCGGTTGATCGGTTGCTATGAATCGGAATTGCATAGCGCCGTCGAGTCCCTGGTCGCGGAACGATTCGATTCGATCGTGAATATTGGCTGTGGCCAGGGGTACTACGCGATCGGCTTCGCCCGGCGGGTTTGTGCGGCGAAAATCTACGCGTACGACATCGATCCCGTGGCGCTGGAAACCTGCAAGCGGCTCGCTAGAGAGAACGGCGTCTCGGACCGGATCACGTTTGGGGGGGCGTTCGCCGGTCAGGATTTTCAATCCTTCGCTGCGGAGAAGACGCTCGTCTTCTGCGACATCGAGGGCGCCGAGGACGCGCTGTTGGACCCGAGGAAATATTCTGGGCTCGTGAACATCAGCGTCGTCGTCGAGTGCCACGACGGCCTCAACCCAGGAGTCTCCGAAAGACTGCGCGAGCGCTTTGGCCCCACGCATCAAATCGACCTCGTCTCGAGCCGCAATCGGTCGTGCCAGTTGCCGGAATGGATTGTCGCGCGCGGCGAGTTGGATTGCCTTCTGGCAACCTGGGAGTACCGCAAGAGCGACACTCCTTGGTTGGTGATGAAGTCCAAGAGCGCGTCACAGCGAAAAGCGACGTCCTGATAAGCTGCATCGTGACGAACGCGAGACGCCGATCGACATCGCGGTTTGGCTCTCATCCGCACATTGATAAGCGCCAAGAACTCCAACCGACCTGGTTCGGCGCTCGCCAATTGGCAACCGATTGGTGAGCGCCTGTCGCAGAATGTCGCGAGAATTCGGGCAAGGGCCATGTTGACGCTCGCCGACGAAATTTAGACGCGGGGGATCATGCGGAGCTCCGGCGGGTTGGGGCCGCTCGGATCCGTCAGTTGCGCCCGGCACGACGATCGGTTCCCACCAAATTGGAAAGAGCGCCGCGGTCATGTTCGAATCTTTGAAGAAAGCGGCGAAGAGATCGCCGCTGGCGATGAAATTGGCTGAGGGGCTGCGAAGACTATTGTTTAGGAACAGGCTGTATCTGCGCTATTGGAAGCCCGTTGCAATCGGCAAACACTACCTTGGTCCCGCCGGCTATTTCAACGCCGCTATAAGCGATGCGAACGGAGCCTCTCTTCCATGGTTCAGTTACCCGGCGACCCATTTCCTGGAAAGCGTGGCGCAGAAGAATTGGAACGTGTTCGAATACGGGAGCGGTTATTCGACAGAATTCTGGAACGGGAAATGCCGGCGGGTCGTTTCAGTCGAGCACGACGAGAAATGGTTCGACATCCTGCGAGAGCGCAATAGGGAATTCGAACTGCATCTCTTGAAAGAGGGCGCAGACCGCGCAAGACGCGAGATCGTCGAACTCATCCGATCGTTCGAAGCGCAGAATTTTAGCCTCCCGCGGTCGACGAGCGCATATTTCAACAAGTATCACGGCCTCGAAAATGTGGCGTTCGCCGACTACGCTGCGAAGCTGATGGATTTCCCGAAGGGGTTTTTCGATGTCATCGTCGTCGACGGAATGGCCAGGTGTCTATGCGCGTTTATCGCTG
>JBEKFO010000129.1:0-9714 GCA_050013275.1 Roseiarcus sp.
ATAATGCGCGGCGCGCAGCAGAATGGCGTGTTCCGGCCGCGCGCCGACGATCGTCGCCTCAACGCCGCGCGCGGCGAGCGATTGGCGCGAGCGATCGATCAGCCACGCCCCGGCCGTATCCATGATCTCGACTTGCGACAGATCGATCGCCGCCGCGCGCGCGCCGCCGGCCAGCGTCAACAGAGCGTCGGCGCGCTTCTCCAGCAGCGCCCCGGCGTCGACCGTCCATCCTCCGGCCAGCGCCACGCGAACGCCCCCCGCGGTCTTTTCGCTGGCGATGGCTGGAGCGGTGGACATCGGGCGCTCGGATTCTGGCGCTTAAGGTCGGTCGCGAAACGCGGGAATCGACATTCGCAATCCGTCACGCGCATGACAAAGCCGCGAACGATTCGGCGTTTCCCGCGCCGTTTCGCTCGTTTGTCAGGCATAGCCGGACGCGCCCGCTCTGTCGAGGCGGACGAGGCGAGGCCGAAGGCGCGGCCGCCACATCCTGCGGCGCCGTTAAAGCCCATCCAAACGATGCGTTTCGCGGCGGGACCCGAGCGGCGGGAGCGGAAACAAAACCGGCACGAATCGGCGACGCGCCAGGCGAATCCGCTTTTCAGGAGAAAAGCGAGTCGATTCTCGCGGTTGTCACCGCATAAATCGGACGGCGAGCGCGCTTGGTTAGCGAATTGCGGCGCCGCCCTTGCGCGGGCCGCCTCGAAATGACGCGCGTCGGACGAAAGGCAGTACAAAGCGCGCCCGAATCGCGAGAATTTCGATTCGGGCGGGGATCGCCGGCGCCGGCAAGCTCTTTCATGCGCCGGGCCGAACTGACGTGTCCTTATGGTTTCCGATCCGACAACGCCGGCTCGCGCGAAGCGTCCCGCCCCGGGATCGCGCGCTCAAAACGCGGACAAAAGCGGCGCGAATCGGCGACGGCGCGATTCGCGGGACGCGCCGGTCCGGCGCCGCGGCCCTCGTCAATCCATCACGGCCGCCTTGAGGATGCACACCATCGTCGCGTGGGCGGGCGCGGCGCCGAGATTGCGGATGCGGTGCGGTCGGTCGCCGCGGTAGCGCAGCGTCTCGCCGGCGCGGGCGATCTGCACGACCTCGCCGACCTCGACCTCGAGTTCGCCTTCCAGAACGGAAAGGCACTCGATCGAGCCGCGCGGATGGGCTTGCGAGCCGAGCACGCCGCCGGGCTCGGCGTGAAAATCGTACCACTGCAGCCAATCGACGGTGTTCAGCCAGCCGATCACCGCCAGCCGGCACAACCCGTCGTCGGACAGCAGGACGGGCGTGCCGCCGCGGCTGACGTGCTCGATGAAAGGCCCCTCTTCGCCGCCGTGAAGGATCGATTCGATCGAAACGTCGAGCGCATGCGCGAGCCGCCATATGGTGGTCAGGGTCGGATTGGTCTCGTTGCGTTCGATTTGGGAAATGATCGACTTGGCGACGCCGGACTGGATCGACAGATCCGCTAGCGAAAGGCCGTAGCCTTTGCGCAGCTTGAGAACGGTGCGGCCGAGCTGGTTGGAGAGCGCCGCCGCGCCCGCTTCCAGAACCTTGGCCTTGTCCTTGCCTTCGACGCCCATGTCGGCGATCCCTCGAGACGGCCCGCCCGCCCACGGCGTTTATAGAACGGAACGTCCGGAATATCGAACGGATTCGTCCGTTATTGGCGTCTCAGGCGTCTCGATTCTTTGCGCCATCTCGACGGCCAGCCGGATGCGCCGCGCCGAATGCTCGCGCCAGAGGACGAATACGCCGGCGATCGCGACGATCGCCGCGCCGATCAGAATCTGCGGCGACGGCTCTTCCGCGAACAGCGCATAGCCCAGCGTCGCGGCCCAGATCATCGCGACGTAGTCGAACGCGGCGATGATCGAGGCGTCGGCGAAACGGTAGCTGTTCGTCATCAGAATCTGCCCGGCTCCCCCGAGGACGCCGATCGAGACGAGCAGAAAGAACTGGCTCGGCGAGGGCCCGACGAAGCGCTGACCCGCCAGGAACGCGGCGCCGGGAGCCTCGGCCGGCCACAGCGCGGCGGCGACCAGCAGAGCCGCGCTGATCACGGCCGTCAGCGAGGAGAAATAGAACACGATCGCGCCGGTCGCCTCCGATTGCGTCAGTCGGCGGGTTTGGATCATCGCGACGGCCGCGCTCGCGGCCCCCGCCAGCGCGATCATGGCGCCCATCGAAGAGCGCGCCGCCGCCGCCGAATCGCTCAAGCCCTCGCCGAGGTGTTCGGACAGCATGACGATGACGCCGACGAAGCCTAGCCCTACCGCCGCCCAGCGATAGAAGCGCACAGTCTCGCCCAGCGTCAGCGCAGCGAGCGGAACGACCATCAGCGGCGTGGCGAAAGTGAGCGCGGTGGCGTCGGCGAGCGGCAGCAGCGACAGCGCGACGAAATTGGCGAACATGCCGCCCGATCCGGCGATCGAGCGGCCGATGTGGCCGAGCTTTCGCACCGTGCGCAAGCCGTGCGGGAACTCGCCGCGCCAGGCGAGCCAGGCGACCAGCACCGCCAACGCGAACAGCGAGCGAAACAACACCACCTCGCCGACGGGAAAGATCGGCGAGGCGATCTTGATCAGGGCGGACATCAGGGCGAAGGCGAACGTCGCCGCGACTTTGAGCGCGATCCCTAGAAACATCGCTATGTTTCAAAACGCGCCGGGAAAGGCGCCGCCGTCGATGAGAATGTTCTGCCCGGTGAGGTAGCCGGCGTGGGCGCTGCAAAGAAACGCGCACAAGGCGCCGAATTCGTCCGGCGCGCCGAACCGGCCGGCGGGGATCGTCGCTTCACGTTTGGCGCGCAGCGCCGCCGGATCGGCGCCGCTCGCGGTCGCGCTGTTGCGCAGAACCAAGCGAATGCGGTCGGTGTCAAAGGCGCCGGGTTGGATCGAATTGATGGTCACGTTGTCCTTGGCGAGCGCGCGGGCGCTCGCGGCGACGAACGCGGTCAAGCCGGCGCGCGCGCCCGAGGACACGTCGAGGCCGGCGATCGGCGCGCGCACCGACGACGAGGTGATATTGACGATGCGCCCGAAGCGCCGCTCGGCCATGCCCGGCGCGGCCCGCTGAATGAGCGCGATCGGCGTCAGCATGTTCGACTCGATCCCGCGCAGGATGCGCTCGCGCGTCAGTTCGGTAAACGGCGCCGGCGGCGGGCCGCCGTTGTTGTTGACGAGAATGTCGGGCGCCGGGCAGGCCTCAAGAAGGGCGTCGCGCACCTCGGCCGAGTCGAGATCGCCGAGCACCGCAACGACTTCGGCGCCGGTCGCCTGCCGAATCTCGCGCGCCGTCGCCTCCAACGTCGCCGCGTCGCGGCCGTTGACGACGACCGAGCAGCCCGCCTCGGCCAGCGCCCTCGCGCAGGCCCGCCCCAGGCCCCGGCTCGAAGCGCAGACGATCGCTTTGCGCCCGGCGATGCCCAAATCCATTGCGAACTCCGTTTCTCGGCCCGACCCCGGCGCCGCATTCGAGCCGTTTTCGTCGAAATCGAGCCCCAACGCCAGAGCGCGCCGGCCGCGAGCGCCAAAAAACTCGGCGAGACGGTTTGACGCACGCACGCAGATTCCACCACAATCGGGCAATGGAAACCCACTACAACCGCTTCGCCGCGCGGGACCTCGGGCGCATCTCCGCGCTGAGCGACGGCATCTTCGCCGTCGCGATGACGCTGCTCGCGCTCGACATCCACACGCCGACGAGCGTCGACATTCACACGGAAGCGCAGCTGTGGGGGGCGCTCGTCGCGCTTTCGCCGCGCCTGCTGACCTGGCTGCTCAGCCTGATGACGCTCGGTATCTTCTGGGTCGGACAGCAGACGCAGATCAATCAGCTTGCACGCGCCGACCGCGCGCTGAGCTGGCTGCATTTCGTCTTTCTCGCGGTTATCACGGCGATGCCGTTTACGACGCGAATCCTGGCGGAGTTCTTCGCCTTCCGCGCCGCGTTCTTCGTCTACTGGGCGAATATCGCGTTGGCCGGGGCGAGCCTCTATGCGTGCTGGATCCACGCGGAGCGCGCCGAGTTGTTGAACGAGGGCGCGACCGCGGCGATTTCGTCGGCGATCAAGCGGCGGATCGTCGTCGCCCAGGCGCTCTACGCCGGCGGCGCGCTGGTCGGCCTCGTCAGCGTCCCGGCGGGCGTCGTCCTGACGATCGCAATCCAATTGAACTACGCGATCGCGCCCAAGCTGCCGATTCTTTCCAAGCTTTGAGGCGGCGCGGCGGCGGCGGCGCGATCGCGGCGCCGGCGTTCCCTGACGATCGGGCTTGTCGTCAATCGCTCGGGCGAGACTAAGCCTGCGTCTTGAGAATCGCCTCGATTTCGCACGGCTCCACCGGTTTGCTGAAGTGGTAGCCCTGCATCTCGTCGCAATTGTTCTCGCGCAGGAACGCGATCTGGTCGTCCGTTTCGACGCCTTCGGCGATGACCCTGAGATTGAGCTTCTGGCCCAACGAAATCACGGCGGAGGCGACGGCCCTGTCGTCCTCGTTGCTGGCGAGTTCGTTGATGAACGACTTGTCGATCTTCAAGCGCGACACCGGGAAGGTCTTCAGCGCGCTGAGGCTGGAATAGCCGGTGCCGAAGTCGTCGATCGACAGCTGAACGCCGAGCGCTTGCAGTTCGTTCATGGTCGCGACCGCCTGCTCGATGTCCTGCATGATCAGGCTTTCCGTCAGCTCCAATTCGAGATACTTCGCCGCCAAGCCGCTCTTGCGCAGCGCGTCGGCGACGTTGCCGATCAAGTGCTTGTCGCGGAATTGGCGCGCCGACACGTTCACGCACACGCTCATCGCCGGCAGGCCGGCGTCCTGCCAGGCCTTGTTCTGGCGGCAGGCTTCGTGCAGCACCCAATCGCCGATCGGGACGATCAGGCCCGTCTCCTCCGCCAGCGGAATGAACTTGGCGGGAGGGATCAGTCCGAAGTTCGGATGGTTCCAGCGGATCAACGCTTCGACCGCGAACATGCGGTTGGTGCGCAGATCGACCAGCGGCTGATAGTGCAGGACGAACTCATGGCGCGGGACGGCGTTTCGCAACGCCTCCTGAAGCATGAACTTCTCGCGAACCTTGGCGTTCAATTCGGGCGTGTAGAATTGGAAATTGTCGCAGCCGATTTCCTTGGCGCGATACATCGCCGCATCGGCGTTGGCGAGCAGCGTTTCGGCGTCCGTGCCGTCGTTGGGATAATTGGCGACTCCGAAACTGCTCGTCACACGGAACGTGTGGCCCTCGAGCTGAACGGGCTCGGCGATCGCCGCCTGAATTTTCTGCAACGTCGCGGAGACGACGTCCTCGCTCTTGGGTTGATTGAACAGCACGATGACGAATTCGTCGCCGCCGAGCCGCACCACCGTATCGGTCGCCTTCACGCAGGCCACCATCCGGCTCGCCACCACCTTCAGCAGCTCGTCGCCGGCGCTGTGGCCGAGACTGTCGTTGATGCACTTGAAATTGTCGAGATCGATGAACGCCACCGACGCCCAACGCCCGTGTCGTTGCGCGGACTGCACCGCCTGGGTGAGCCGATCCTTGATCAAGCCGCGATTGGGCAGGCCGGTCAGCGCGTCGTGGTTGGCCATGAACTGAATGCGGTCTTCGGCGAGCTTGCGTTCGATCGCGATGCCGGCGATGTGAGCGGCGATCTCGACGAGACGGGTTTCCGCCACGCTCGGCGCGCGCGCCACGGCCGAATACATCGCGAACGTTCCGAGCACCGCGCCTTGGTGCGACAGGATCGGGGTCGACCAGCACGACCGCAGGCCGTGAGCGGCCGCCAAGTCCTTGTAGTCGGCCCACAGCGGGTCGGTCATGATGTCTTCGACGATCACGGCCTCTCGTCGAAAAGCGGCCGTGCCGCAGGATCCCGCCTGGGGGCCGATGCGAGCGCCGTCGATCGCGCGCGTATAGGCCTCCGGCAAGCTCGGCGCGGCGCCGTGGCGCAAGTGGACGCGATCCTCGTCGAGCAGCAGAATGGAGCTGACGATCCCCGTCAATTGAGATTCGACCAGGCGCGCGAGGCGATCGAGAACGGCCTCCAGCGGCGCGCCCATCGCGATCATTTCGAGAATGTGCGCCTGGCCGTCGCGCAGCAGATCGCCCATTTTTCGCGCCGTGACGTCGCGCGCGATCCCGATTAGGCCGATGATTTCGCCATTGTCGTTGCGCAACGGCGCTTTTGTCGTCGACAACCATTTGTTGGCGCCCGTCGCGGTGACGACGTTTTCCTCGAGATCGAACATCGGCCGTCCGGTGGCGAGGATTTCCTGCTCAAGCGCGCGAAAGCCGTGCGCGGCCTGCGCAGGGTGAAGATCGAAGTCCGTCAGGCCGATCATGTCGCACGTCCTGGCGCGACCGTAGTCCGACGCGAGCGCTTTGTTGGCGACGACGAACCGGTCTTCGGCGTCCTTGATCCAGAGATAGTCGGGCACGCCATCGATCAGGGCTTGCAGCGAAATGCGCTCGTCGGCGATAGCGCGTTTTTCCTGAAGTTCGGTGATGTCCTCATGCGTCGAGACCCAACCGCCGTCGGGCATGGGCTGGTGGCGGATTTGAATGGTCCGGCCGTTGCGCAGCACGGCGGTCCAGCGTCTCGGCTCGTTGCAAGAATGGCTCGCCGCGCAGAACGACAGATAGTCTTCCGCGGTCGTCGGACAGGTGCCCGCGACGACCCGACGTTCCGTGATCTCTCGCAGGGTCGCGCCCGGCGAAATCTGGTCCTGGGCGAGGCGGTAGATTTCAGCAAAGCGGCGATTGCTCAGGACCAATCGCCCGTCGCCGTCGAAAAGGCAGACGCCCTGGGTAATGTTGTCGATGGCGGCCTGATAACGCAGCGCCTGCGTCTGCAGCCGGGCGATCGCAGCGTCGCGATCGGCCGCGATGACTTCGTGGGACTCGGTCGCCACGCGCGCGAGGGCGGTCATGCAAGATTCGTCGAGCGCCCCTTCAGCACGATTTTTCGGATTCGCGCGCAAATGAATATCCTCCGCCGCGTCGATCGGGCAAATCCGATAACAGCCGCGCCAACGCCAAAAAGTTCACGCACGTTAGCCAGGCCCAATTAATGGCGGGTGAATCAACAAAACATTACCGCGAAACGTAGAGTTTTTACTTAACGCAACGTTATTCGCCACGATCATCGACGTTGTTGAACAAGGAAGAACGCAACGGAATTCAGGGGAAGAAACAGAGACTTCCACTTGAACAGTGCAGGGCGCGGCGAAGGCGGCGGGCGGTCGCGCCCGCATCCGCGACTTTCGGGCCGCACCCCGTGCGACGACATTGCGCCATTGTCAGGAGCGCGGCGCCGCGCGTATGCGTTTGGCCGAAATTCTCGCGCGCCAACCGGCGAACCGGCGTTCGCCCGTCAACGAAAGCCCATCGGTGATTCCACCTCGATCGACCTCCCGGAGCGCCGGCGCCATCGTGGTGGGCGCCGGCCCCGCCGGCCTCATGGCGGCCGAGGTTCTCGCGACCGGCGGCCACCGCGTCGTCGTCTACGACGGCGCGCCCTCGCCGGCGCGAAAATTCCTGCTGGCTGGGCGCGGCGGCCTCAATCTCACCCATTCCGAACCGCTCGAGCGTTTGATGACGCGCTACGGCGCGGCGGCGGAACGGCTGCGGCCGGCGATCGAGCGCTTCCCGCCCGAGGCGCTGCGCGCTTGGAGCGCGGCGCTCGGCGAGGAGACCTTCGTCGGCTCCAGCGGCCGCGTCTTCCCCAGGAGTTTCAAAGCGACTCCGCTACTGCGCGCGTGGCTGAAACGCCTCGCCGCGCTTGCCGTCGCGTTTCGCTCGCGCCGCCGCTTCGTCGGCTTCGGCGACGATCTGCGCATCCGTTTCGCTTCGCCCGACGGCGTCGAGGAAGTCGGCGCCGACGCCGTCGTGCTCGCGCTCGGCGGCGCCTCCTGGCCGCGGCTCGGCGCCGACGGCTCGTGGGTGGAGATTTTGCGCGCGGCCGCCATCGCGGTCGCAGGCCTGCGCCCCGCCAATTGCGGCTTCGTCGTCGATTGGTCGCCCGGCTTTCGCCAGCGCTTCGCCGGCCAGCCGCTCAAGACGATCGCGCTCCGTCACGACGGACGAAGCGTGCGCGGCGAGGCGATGATCGGCGCGAACGGAATCGAGGGCGGCGCGGTCTACGCGCTGTCGGCGCCCTTGCGCGACGCGATCGAGGCCGAGGGGTCGACGATCCTCACGGTCGACCTCAAGCCAGGCCTCCCTCTTGAGGCGCTGGCGAAACGGCTGCGGCGCCGGCCGGGCCAATCGCTGTCCACTTTCCTGCGTAAGGCCGCCGGCCTCGCCCCGGTCGCGATCGCGCTGCTGCGCGAAGCGGGCGAAATTCCGAGCGACGCGGCGCCGCTCGCCGCGCGCATCAAGGCGCTGCCGCTCACCCTCCTCGCGCCGGCGCCGATCGCGCGCGCCATCTCCAGCGCCGGCGGCGTCGAATGGCGCGAGATCGACGAGAGGTTCATGTTGAAGAGGCTGCCCGGCGTCTTCGTCGCCGGCGAAATGATCGACTGGGAGGCGCCGACCGGCGGCTATCTCCTGCAAGCCTCGTTCGCCACCGGCGCCGCCGCCGGACGCGGCGCTGCGGCGTGGATCGAACGCCATGCGCCGGCGGAGGCCTAAGCCGCGCCTCGCCCGGCGCCCCGTTGGCGGCAAATTGCCTAAGAGCGCGATTTGCGCGACCTTGGCCGCGAAATCCAAGACGGCGCCGCGGGCGGCGGCAAGCGGATTCATCGACGGGGGAGCGTCATGACCAGGAGAACGAAGAGACGGCTCGGCGGCGCGGCGTTGGCGGCGGGCCTGTTGGCGTTGACGCCGGCTCGAGCGGCGCCGGCCAACACGGTCGCGGGTCCGTCCTTCGAGGTCGACGTCGCGCTGAGCCAGGCGGCGGCGGCGCGGCTGGCCAATCCCAAGGAGACGATCGTCGTCGACGCCGAGATCTACGGCGTGCCGACTTCGCAGAAGCTGCTCGCCGAAACCGAAGGGCGGCTCGACCTCGCGCCCGAGCGCAAGATCGAAATCCCCGGCGCCGGCGCCGCGCGCTTCGCGGCGACGAAGCTCGACGCAGGCAAGCTCGCCGAGGTCGAGGGTCACGCGGCGCGGGTGGCGATCGAGGTCTTTTCCGGCCGCCGCTCGAGCCCGAACAACGTGCTCGACTGCGACTTCTTCGACGACCTGCTCTCCGTCGCCGCCGAGAAGCCGGTTCAAGCCCACTGCAAGCTGATCGGGGAGCCGTGAGCGCGAACCTGCAGCCGCGGTCTGTTCGTCCTGGCGGGATCGTTCCGACCGCCCGCGCCGCTCCGCTTGTACGAGCGCGCGGGCGACGATACGCTGGCGCAGCGTTACCGCATGCGACAGGCCCGGCCATGAGAAGGGCTGCGCGGCGGTGCAGATAAGGGAGCGTTGGCATGGGTTGGCTCGCTTCAGTCGCGCTCGCCTTGTTCGTCGCTTGGCAGGCGGTCGAGCGTATCCGCGCCGATCAGCGGCGCGGAATCCCGATCAACTGGCCGAAGACGCTCCTCTCGCTCGCCGGCGTCGTCGTCGTCACGCTGGCGGCGATCGGCGCCATGTTCGCCGCGCTGACGCAAGACCAGCCGATGATCGCGGTTCTGCTCTTCATCGTGGTGTTCGCCGTCGGCCTGACCGCGCTCATCGTCGCCGTCAACCGCCGGTGGCCGCCGGCGAAAGCGCTGTAGCGGCGTATCG
>JBEKFO010000130.1:0-9705 GCA_050013275.1 Roseiarcus sp.
CGACCTCGCGACCCTGGCGACGCAGGCGCAGGTTGGCACTTAAGGCGCGGGACGACGCTTCCCCCTTCTCCCACAAGGGGAGAAGGGGGCGGAGCCGCTTCTAATTCCCCGTGATCGCCACGATCTCGTCGATGACCCGCGGCCACACCGCGACCGGCAGCGAGTGGCCCATGCGCTCCAATGCGACGAGCCGCGCGCCCGGGATCGTCGCGGCGGTGTCCTCGCCGCCCGCGAACGGCACCAGGGGATCGTCGACGCCGTGGACGACCAGCGTCGGCGCCGTGACGTTAGGCAGGGTCTTCTTGCGGCTGCCCGAGGCGTAGAGCGCGAGCAATTGGCGCTGCGTCCCCTCGGGATAGAACCCGCGCGCGGCGGCGCGTAACGCGCGCGCGCGGTCGCGCTTTTCGTCCTCCGGAAAGTCGGGACCGCGAAGCACCCGCCAGGCGCTGACGTTGGCTTCGACGTATTCCTCGGGCGTTCTGGGCGGCGGCGCGGTGAACACCTTCATCGCCTCCGGGCTCGGCGGCGGCAGGCGCGGGTCGCCCGTCGTCGACATGATCGAGGTCAGCGACCTCACCCGCGCCGGCCATCGGATCGCCAATTCCTGCGCGATCATCCCGCCCATCGAGGCGCCGACGACGTGCGCGCTCGCGATCTTGAGGAAGTCCATCAGGCCGACCACGTCGCCCGCCATGTCCTTGAGCAGATAGGGCGCGGGAATCTTTTCGCCGGGCTTGCGCATGGCGATCGCCTTGCCGGGGTCGGCCGGCGGCGTCCAGGCGATCTTGCTCGATTTGCCGACGTCGCGATTGTCGAAGCGGACGACCCAAAAGCCGCGCGAGGCGAGCGCCACGCAGAAATCGTCCTCCCAGACGATCATCTGCGCGCCCAGGCCCATGATCAGCAGCAGCGGCGGATCGTTCGGGTGGCCGAAGGTCTGATAGCAGATCTCGAGATCGCCGACCTCGGCGAGCAATTCTCCCGTATCAAGCGTGACCTTGGACATTGCCTCACTCCCGTTTCATACTGGGGTTACGATACGAGGCAGAGAGGCGCAAGCCTCGCGCCGCCGTGAGGAGACGACCATGATGAGGCCGAGCGCGCTCGCTCGTTGGCATGCGATCGCCGCGTCGCGCGACGCCGATGGTCTCGATGCGCTGCTCGCCGACGATGTCGTGTTCCTCTCGCCGGTGGCGCACAAGCCGCAGGTCGGCAAGGCGCTGACCAAGGCCTATCTCGCCGCCGCCCTGAGCGTGCTCGGCAACGAGACGTTTCGCTATGTCGGGCAATGGCTCGGCGACAATTCGGCGGCGCTGGAATTCGTCACCGTCGTCGACGGCGTCGAGATCAACGGCGCCGACTTCATCGCCTGGAACGAAGCGGGCCGGATCATGCGATTCAAGGTCATGATCCGCCCGCTGAAGGCGATCAATCTGCTGCAACAGCTGATGGCGGCGCGTTTGGCGGCTGGCGGCGGGGGAGGGATCAGCCCGCCAGGCGCGTGACGACGTCGAGCAGCACGTTCGCGCCGGCGACGAGATGGGCGGCGAGCGTGAACTCTTTCGGGTTGTGGCTGATCCCGCCGACGCTGGGGACGAAGATCATCGCCGTGGGGCAGATCCGCGCCAGCATCTGCGCGTCGTGCCCGGCGCCCGAGGTCATGCGCTTCGACGTCAAACCGCGGCGCTCGGCGGCGCCTTCGATCAACTCGACGATGTTGGAATCGAACGCGACCGGCGCGAAGCGCGCGAGTCGTTCGACCGCGATCGACACCCCTTCGGCGGCGGCGAGCTTTTCGAGGAAGCCGTCGAGCGCGGCTTCCATTTCCTGCAATCGGCGCTCGTCGGGATCGCGCAGGTCGACGGTGAGTCGCGCGCGCGACGGGATCACGTTGATCGCGTTGGGCTCGAAAGCGATCGAGCCGACCGTCGCCACGCTCGGGGCGTTCGAGCCGGCGACATGGTCGCGTAGGTGAGCGATCACCCGCGCCGCCGCGAGGCCGGCGTCGCGGCGCATCGTCATCGGCGTGGTTCCCGCGTGGTTAGCGACGCCCTCGATGGTCACGCGCCGCCACGAAATGCCTTGCACGCCCTCCACCGCGCCGATCGCCAACCCCTCGCGATCGAGCACGGGGCCTTGCTCGATATGGAGTTCGACATAGGCGCACGGCCGCAGGAACCCCGGCGCCTCCGAGCCAGCGTAGCCGATGCGTTCGAGTTCGGCGCCGAGCGCGGCGCCGTCGGTCGCGGTCGCAGTCAGCCCGTCCTCGACCGCGAGGCCGCCGACGTAGGTTAGCGAGCCCAGCATGTCCGGCGCGAAACGCACGCCCTCTTCGTTGGTGAAGGCGGCGACGGCGACCGGGCGCGTCGGCTTGAAGCCGGAGGCGCGCAGGGTCTCGATCGCCTCCAGGCCCGCCAGCACGCCGTAGCAGCCGTCGTAGATCCCGGCGTCGATGACGGAGTCGATGTGCGAGCCGACCAGAATCGCCGCGCCGTCGGCGTTCTCGGGCTCGCGCCAGACGCCGAAGAGGTTGCCGACGCGGTCGCAACGCACGTCGAGACCCGCCGCGCGCAGCCAGGCGACGAACTGATCGCGTCCCGCCTTGTCGGCCTCGCTCGCGGCGAGCCGCGTCAGCTTGCCGTCGTCGCCGCGGCCGATGCGGCCGAGGTCCTGAATGCGGCCGACTAGGCGGTCGGCGTCGATCGACAAGCGGGGCGGGGCGGGCGCGCTCACGCGACGACCTCCACGGCTTTGCGCGGGGCCGTCGTCGGGCGGTCGACGGAGACGAGTTCGCGATAGCGGCCGGGGTCGGTCGCGCCTTCGGAGTTGACGAGCAAGACGCGCGAGCGCGCGCCGAGCCCGAGCGCGGCTCGCGCCGCTGCGCTCGTCGCGGCGCGGATGAGGCCGGCGAGGCCCGCGCCGCCGCTTTCTCCCGAGACGATGGCGGGATCGCCGCGTAAGGGACGCGCGAGGCGGTTCATCACCGCGACCGCGTCCTCGTCTTCGACGGTCATGAAGGCGTCGGCGACGCGCGACAGCACGCGCCAGGCGACCGGAGAGGGCTCGTAGCATTCGAGCATCGCCATCACCGTGCGCTCGCCCGGCTCGACCTTGATCGCGTGGCCGACGCGTGTGGACGCCGCCAGACACGCCGAGCGCGAGGGCTCGACGACGACGAAGGCCGGCCGCGCGTCCTCGAGGACGAGCGCGAGATGCCCGGCGACCGCCGCCGCCAGGCCGCCGACGCCGGCTTGCATGAAGACATGGGTCGGCGGCTCGGGAAGTTCGCGCAAGGCTTCGCGGACCGTCGCGGCGTAGCCCTGCATCACCATCAGCGGAATGCGCTCGTAGCCGGGCCAGGAGGTGTCGGAAACGATGGTCCAGCCGTTCTCGGCGCAGACGCGGGCCGACTCGACGACCGAATTGTCGTAGGTCCCCTCGACCCGGATCACCTCGGCGCCGAAGCGCGCGATCGCCGCGACGCGCTCGTCGGTGACCCCGGAATGGACGAAGATGACGGCCCTCGCGCCGACGAGCGCGGCGCCCTGGGCCACCGAGCGGCCGTGGTTGCCGTCGGTGGCGCAGCCGAACGTCATGCCCTTGGCGACGGCGCGAACCGGGTCGCTGCGCCAATCCTCGATTTCCACTGCGCGGCCGAGCCTTCGCGCGGCTTCTTCGAGCGTCAGGCGAACGACGGCGTAGGCGCCGCCGAGCGCCTTAAAACTGCCGAGCCCAAGGCGGAAGCCTTCGTCCTTGACGAAAACCGCGCCGACGCCGAGCGCGCCCGCGAGCGCGGGCAGGGCGTGCAGCGGCGTCGGCCCGCGCTCGTCGCGAAGGCGAAGGAAGCGCTCGACGTCGTCCACGGCGCGCTCGCCGAGCGCGTCCGCGTCGGCGGGGTCGAGCGGCTTGCCGTGATCCGGCAAGCAGTTTGGAATCAGCATCGCCTTCGTCCTTGTTTTACGGCGGCGAAGATATATTCCACACGCCTCGATCATTTCGCTCTATTATGGCCGCCGATGCGCAATTTTGTTTCGTGACGCCCGATGCCCAAGCCCCCGCCGTCCTCCAGTTCGTCCCTCGACCGTTTCGATCGGGCCATCCTCGCGATCCTGCAAAGGGACAACACGACGCCGCAGCGCGTGATCGGCGAGGCCGTCGCCTTGTCGGCCCCGGCGGTCCAGCGGCGGATCAAGCGGATGGAGGAAAGCGGCGTCATCCGCGCCAATGTCGCGCTCGTCGACCCGGCCGCGGTCGGCCAGCCGCTGACGATCTTCGTCGAGGTCGAACTCGACAACGAGCGCGCCGAGCTGATCGACGCGGCCAAGCGCGCGTTCTCCGCCGCGCCGGAAGTTCAGCAATGCTATTACGTCACCGGCGAAGCGGACTTCATCCTCGTGATCGTCGTCGCCACCATGAGCGAATACGAGGCGCTGACGCGACGCCTGTTCTTCGATAACGGCAACGTAAAGAAATTCCGCACCTTCGTGGCGATGGACCGGGTAAAAGTGGGGCTTGCGCTGCCGCTGGGGTGATCGGCGTGCGATAGGCCCTCATCCGTCGCGCCTTCGGCGCGACATCTTCTCCCGCGGGCCGAGAAGGGAAAAAGCCCCTCTCCCGTTTGCGGGAGAGGGGTTGGGGTTAGGGCGAGCGACCCCTCACGCTGTCGAGGCCGCCTTGCGCCCGAGCGCGGCCTGGGCGGCCGCGAGGCGGGCGATCGGGATGCGGAAGGGCGAGCACGAGACGTAGTCGAGGTGGACCTTTTCGCAGAACGCGATGCTCGCGGGATCGCCGCCGTGCTCGCCGCACACGCCGAGCTTGATGCCGGGGCGGGTCGCGCGGCCGCGCTCGGCGGCGATGGCGATCAGTTCGCCGACGCCTTCCGCGTCGAGCGTGACGAACGGGTCGGCCGGCAGCAGGCCCTTGGCGGTGTAGAGACCGAGGAACGAGGCCGCGTCGTCGCGCGAGACGCCGAGCGTCGTCTGCGTCAGGTCGTTGGTGCCGAAGGAGAAGAATTCGGCGCTCTTCGCGATGTCGCCGGCCCGCAGCGCCGCGCGCGGCAGTTCGATCATCGTGCCGACGGTATAGGGGACGACGACGCCGGTCTCCTTGGCCACCGTCTCGGCCGTCGCGACGACGATCGCCTTGACCAAGTCGAATTCGGCGCGCGCCATCACCACCGGGATCATGACTTCCACGATCGCCGGCGCGCGGGTCGCGTGGCCGGCCTCGACCGCGCCCTCGAAGATGGCGCGCGCCTGCATTTCCGCGATTTCGGGATAGCGGACGGGCAAGCGCACGCCGCGGAAGCCGAGCATCGGGTTGACCTCGTGCAGCTCGGCGGACCGCGCGCGCAGCTTCGCCGCGCTCACTCCCATCGCCTTGGCGACGTCGGCGATTTCGGCGTCGGTGTTGGGCAGGAATTCGTGCAGCGGCGGATCGAGCAGGCGGATCGTCACCGGCAATCCGCTCATGATCTCGAACAGCTCGGCGAAATCCTGGCGTTGCATCGGCAGCAGCTTGGCGAGCGCGGCGCGCCGGCCGGCCTCCGTTTCGGCGAGGATCATTTCGCGCACCGCGACGATGCGCTCGGCGCCGAAGAACATGTGCTCGGTGCGGCAGAGGCCGATGCCCTCGGCGCCGAAGCTGCGGGCGACGCGCGCGTCGACCGGCGTCTCGGCGTTGGCGCGCACTCTCATGCGCCTCACTCCGTCCGCCCATTGCATCAGCGTGGCGAATTCGCCCGTGAGCTCCGGCTTGACCATCCGCACGGCGCCCGCGAACACTTCGCCCGAGGCGCCGTCGATAGTGAGCACGTCGCCCTTCTTGAGCGTGACGCCGCCCGAGGCCATCGTCTGCGCGGCGTAGTCGATGCGGATAGCGCCGGCGCCCGAGACGCAGGGCTTGCCCATGCCGCGCGCGACGACCGCGGCGTGTGAAGTCATGCCGCCGCGCGTCGTCACGATGCCCTCGGCGGCGTGCATGCCGTGGATATCCTCGGGCGAGGTTTCGACGCGCACCAGGATGGTCCTGCGGCCGGCGGCGCGCAGAGCCTCGGCCTCGTCGGCCGAGAACACGATTTCGCCGCTCGCGGCGCCCGGGGAGGCGGGCAGGCCGGTCGCCAGCGGATTGCGCTTGACGGTCGGATCGATGGTGGGATGCAGCAACTGGTCTAGCGCGGCCGGATCGACGCGGGTCACCGCGTCCTCGCGCGAAATGAGGCCTTCATCGGCCATCTCGACCGCGACGCGCAGCGCGGCGCGCGCGGTGCGCTTGCCGTTGCGCGTCTGCAGCATCCACAGCTTGCCGCGCTCGACGGTGAACTCGAGGTCCTGCATGTCGCGATAGTGCTTCTCCAGCAATTGCGTCGTCGCGACGAACTGGGCGAAGACCTCGGGCATCAGCGCTTCGAGCGAAGGCTTGTCGGAGCCTGCCGCCTTGCGCGCGGCTTCGGTGATGTTCTGCGGGGTGCGAATGCCCGCGACGACGTCTTCGCCCTGCGCGTTGACGAGAAATTCGCCATAGAGCTCCCTGGCGCCGGTCGCGGGATTGCGGGTGAAGGCGACGCCGGTCGCCGAGGTCTCGCCCATGTTGCCGAACACCATCGCCTGGACATTGACCGCGGTGCCCCAGTCCGCGGGAATGTCGTTGAGGCGGCGATAGGTGATCGCGCGCTGGTTCATCCAACTGGAGAAAACAGCGCCGATCGCGCCCCACAATTGGTCGCTCGGGTTCTGCGGGAAGGGCTTGCCCGTCGCCTCGGCGACCATCGCCTTGTAGGCGACGATGATCTCGCGCCAGTCGTCGGCGGAAAGGTCGGTGTCGAGCCCATGGCCCTTGCGGTCCTTGAGCTCCTCGAGGATTTCCTCGAACAGGTGATGCTCGACCTCGAGAACGACGTTGGAATACATCTGGATGAAGCGACGATAACTGTCGTAGGCGAAACGTTCGTCGCCCGACGTCTTGGCGAGCGTCGTCACCGACTGATCGTTGAGGCCGAGGTTGAGCACCGTGTCCATCATGCCCGGCATCGAGGCCCTGGCGCCCGAGCGCACGGAGACCAGCAGCGGATTGGAATCGTCGCCGAACTTTCGCCCGGTCTGGCGCTCGACGCTCGCCATCGCGGCGTCGACCTGCCCGGCGAGGTCGGGAGGATAGGTCTTGGCGTTGGCGTAAAAGTAGGTGCAGACCTCGGTGGTGATCGTAAAACCGGGGGGCACGGGCATGCCGAGGAAGGCCATTTCCGCCAGATTGCCGCCTTTACCGCCGAGGAGGTTCTTCATCGCTCCGCGCCCTTCGGCGAGCTCGGCGCCGAAGGAATACACCCATTTCGTCATCGACCGTTCCCCCAATAGCCTAATCTCGGCTCCGGCGGCTCAGCGCCGCGTGCGCAGCCCCATACCAAATGTCGCCCAGCCCGCGCCATGAAACAAAAGATCAACCCCGAGCAGGACGCCCAGGACATAGACGCTGTCCGAGGGCCAGCGCATGACGATGATCAATCCGAGCAAAAAGGTCACCGCCGCGGCGAGCAGGACCATGCCGCGCATGCGATCGGGGGGAAGCTGGAACGCGAGATAGGCGCGCACCGCCGCCGCGGCGATCAGCCCGGCGCCCAGCGCGAGGGTGAGCGCGAGCGAGGCGAAAATCGGATTGACGATGCAGACGACGCCGACGGCGATGTAAAGGACCCCGCCGATCATCCACAGGAAGAAGCGCCGCCAGCTCTGGGCGTGGGCGCCGACGCCGATTTCGGCCGCGCCGGCGACGAGAAAGAAGATGCCGTTCAGGGTCACCGTGGCGACGGTGGCGGCCAGGTTGAAGATCAGCGCCGCCGCGCCCAGCAGCATCAGCAACGCGCCGAAGGCGACGATCGCGCCCCATCTGCTGCGCAGATGTTCGATCGCTTCGCCGAGACTATGCGGGCCTAGGGTGTCGTTCGAGGCGTTCGGCATGGCGGCTTCCCTCTTGCGGTCGCGCGCTTCTAGCGCAAATCGGCGCGCGGCTCCAATTTCGCCCCTCAGCGCGAGCGCTTGAGCTCGCCGAGCACTTGCGCAGCGTATTCGACCATCGGCACGATCCGGCCGTAGTTGAGCCGCGTCGGGCCGATCACCCCGAGAACGCCGGCGATGCGCTGTTCGCCGGCGCGCAACGGCGCGGCGATCATCGACGAACCCGAGAACGAGAACAGCCTGTTCTCCGAGCCGATGAAGATCTTGACGCCCTCGCCGCTTTCGGCGCGGTGAAGCAAGTCGATGACGTCGGTCTGGGTCTCCAGGTCGGCGAACAGCAGGCGGATGCGCTCCAGGTCCGCTTCGGCGCGCAATTCGCCGATGAGATTGGCTTGGCCGCGCACGATGAGCTGACGGCTCGCCTCCTCGACGCCGGCCCACGAGGCGAGCCCCGCGTCGACGAGTCGCGACGCCAGCGCGTCGAGTTCGCCGCGCGAAGCTTCCCGCGCCTGCTCGATTTCCTCGCGCGCCTCCGCCAGCGTGCGCCCGCTGGCGTGGGCGTTGAAATAGTTGCTCACTTCGACCAGCGTCGAGGCGGGCATCCCCAACGGCGTGGCGACGACGCGATTTTCCACCGAGCCGTCGTCGCCGACCAGCACCGCCAACGCCTTGTCCGGCTCCAGGCGCACGAATTCGATGTGCTTGAGGCGGGCGTTTTCCTTGGTGGTGAGCACGACGCCGGCGCCGCGCGTGAGGTTGGAAAGCAGCGTGGTCGCCTGGGTCAGCGCGCCCTCGAAGCCGCCCTCTTCGGCGGCGGCGCGCACCTGGCTATCGATGCGCGCGCGCTCCTCGCGCGCCAAGCCGCCGAACTCCAGCAACGCGTCGACGTAGAAGCGCAGGCCGAGCTGGGTCGGCAAGCGCCCGGCGCTGGTGTGCGGGGCGTAGACGAGGCCGAGCTCCTCGAGGTCCTGCATGACGTTGCGCACCGAGGCCGGCGACAGCGAAATCGGCAGCAGGCGCGAGAGATGGCGCGACCCCACCGGTTCGCCGCTGGCGAGATAGGAATCGACGATACGGCGAAAAATATCGCGCGCGCGGGAATCCAGATTGGCCAGCGCGCTGGTTTCGGCGCCGGACTTGTCGGAGGCGGGGGCCATGGGCGGACAATGCCGAGGCGGGGCTCCGCGCGCAAGGGGCTGGGCCGAGGCTAACAGCCGCGGCAAGATTTGCGGCTCTTGCGGCGCGCCGACCCGAATTTCGACGTTCGGCCGTCGCCGTCGGCAGACGCGAACGTCTGCGCCGATCGCAAGCCAACCGTGCGCCGAGCGCAATTGAAAACGCCCGCAGGCTGGCGTATCGTTTATAAAGTCATATTATTCCGCGTAGCGCGGAATATGGGCGGGCGCCGGGCGGTCGGCGGCGAAGACGATCGCCGCCGCCGCCCGGCAGCGCGATTCAGCAACGACAACCGGTGGAACCGCGCTTGCGGAAAAGCGATGTTTGCGGCTATGGCTCGACGAAAAGCGGGGGCGGGGACGGAGGAGTCGTGGTGAAGCAGACGGGAATATTCGGCGCCGCCGACGGAGCGCATCGCTTTGGATTTCGCGACCTCACGGCGGTTCACTGGAACTTGACCGCGCCGCGGCTCTACGCCGAAGCGCTGCTTCGCGACGAGGCGAGGATCGCCGAGGGCGGCGCTCTGGTCGCCGAAACCGGCGCGCACACCGGCCGCAGCCCCAACGACAAGTTCGTCGTT
>JBEKFO010000131.1:0-9666 GCA_050013275.1 Roseiarcus sp.
GTGCAGCTCGGCGGCGGCGTGCGCGACATGAAGACGGTGAACGGCTGGCTCGAAAAGGGCGTCGCGCGCGTCATCATCGGCACCGCCGCGGTCGAGGACCCCGCCTTCGTGCAGGAGGCGGCGCGGCGCAATCCCGGCCGTATCGCGGTCGGCATCGACGCGCGCGACGGCCGCGTCGCGGTCGACGGCTGGGCCAAGACGTCGGACATTTCCGCGCTCGACCTCGGTCGCCGTTTCGAGGACGCCGGCGTCGCGGCGCTGATCTACACCGACATCAGCCGCGACGGCGTTTTGCAAGGACTCAACATCGCGGCGACCGTGGCGCTCGCCGAGGCCGTCGCCATCCCGGTCATCGCCTCGGGCGGGCTCGCCTCGATCGAGGACGTCAAACGCCTCCTCGAGCCCGATTGCGCGCGCCTCGCCGGCGCCATATCGGGACGCGCGCTTTACGACGGCCGGCTCGATGCGCGCCAGGCGCTGGCGTTGATTCGCCAAGCGGAGAGCCGGCATGCTTAAATCGCGTCTCATCCCATGCCTCGACGTCAAGGACGGCCGCGTCGTCAAGGGCGTCAATTTCGTCGATCTGCGCGACGCCGGCGATCCCGTAGAATGCGCCATCGCGTACGACAAAGCGGGCGCCGATGAGTTGTGCTTTCTCGACATCACGGCAAGCCACGAGAATCGCGGCACGCTAATCGACGTCGTCCAGCGCACCGCCGAAGTCTGCTTCATGCCGCTCACGGTCGGGGGCGGCGTGCGCACCCTCGAGGACATCCGCAACCTTCTGCTCGCCGGCGCCGACAAGGTCTCGATCAATTCGGCCGCCGTCGCCGATCGAAGAATCGTGCGCGCGGCGGCGGAGAAATTCGGCGCCCAGTGCGTCGTCGTCGCCATCGACGCCAAACAGGTCTCCAATCCCGGCGAGCCGCCGCGCTGGGAAATCTTCACCCACGGCGGTCGCCGTCCGACCGGGATCGACGTGGTCGGTTACGCCCGCGAGGTCGCCGCGCTCGGCGCCGGCGAAATCCTCTTGACCTCGATGGACCGCGACGGCGCCAAGATCGGCTTCGACATCGCGCTGACCCGCGCGGTCGCCGACGCGGTGACGATTCCGGTCATCGCCTCGGGCGGGGTCGGAACCCTCGACCATCTCGTCGCCGGCGTCCTGGAGGGCCACGCCAGCGCGGTGCTCGCGGCCTCGATCTTCCATTTCGGCGAATTCACCATCCGCCAGGCCAAGGAGCGCATGGCGGCGGCCGGCATCGCGATGCGGATGGATTGAGGGTCGCGCCACGGACGAACGCCGATGCGACGCACAAGATGCGCAAGTCTAGCTAATTTTAACCGAACTTCGTAATTGGTCCCTCACGACTGTCGCTTAAGTTCGTGCGCGTATGGCATCCAGCGCATGGGGTGGGCCGATGTCGATCTCGAATTCCGTCTCCCAATTCTTCCGTTTCTTCAATGCCGGCCATTCGCAGGTCCCGAGCGCCGAGGGTTCCAATTCGTCCGACGGCGCGGGATCGAGCGTTCCGGACTTCCCTGGCCCCGCCGACTACAACCTCGGTTTGCTGGTCGTCCCGCCGGATCCTTCGCCGACCTTCCCGTTCTTCGAGGGCGCGCTGCTGGCGCCGGGCGGGTCGACTTCCACCTCGGGATCTCCGGCTTCCTCATCGGCGTCGTCCCCTTCGAGCGGCAGTTCGAAGACTTCTGCCTCGACGCCGACCTCGACCATCCTCGCCAAGCTCAGCAACGCCGGCATCGAAGCCGACGTCGCCAAGCTGATGGTCAACGATTCTCTCAGCTACGGCTCGATGCTGACGATCCTTCAAGACGCGGCGGTCGGCGGCATGACCGCGAGCAAGTTCAGCACGCTCGAGACGCTCGCTTCGCTGCTCAACGCCTCGGGCGGCATCAGCACTTCGGCCTACGTCCAGCAGATCACGCAGGATGTCGTCGACGGCAATAGCGCCAACGCCACCTGGAACGGCGGTTCGTCCACCGCGGTCAAGCTCGGCAATCTCAGCGCGACGTCGACGCAGACGCAGGCTAACGAACTGGTCGGCGAGTGGTTCCTGGGAACCAACTTGCCGAGCCTCAGCGTTTCCTCGATCGGCGAATCCAACCTCGGCGCGACATACCAGATGACGACGAACCCGCTCTACGGCAAGAGCGGCGCGCCGAGCTACCTCGACGTCAACCAAGGCTATCTCGGCGACTGCTACTTCATGTCCTCGCTCGCCGACGTCGCCTTGCAAGACCCGACCGGCATCGAATCGATGATCACTAACGACGGCAATGGCGTCTACGGAGTGCGGTTCATCATCAACGGCCAGGCCGACTACGTCACCGTCAACGACGCCTTGCCGACGATGCCAAAGGGATATTCCTGGGCCAACGGATCGACGCTCGAATTCGCCAACGGTTCCCCCGCATGGGCGGAGTTGATCGAAAAGGCCTACGCCGAACTGAACGCCCAGTCGAACGCGCCGCACGGCGCAGCGCTCAATGCGGCGAGCGACTCCTACGCCGGCATCGACGCCGGCAGCGGTTACGCGCTGACCGAGCTCACCGGCCAGGCGGTCGGCGACTACTCGTTCACCTCGAAGACGTCGGCTTCGACCTTCGCCGCCGACAACTCGCTGTTCTCCGCGGATTGGAAGTCGGGCGAAGAAATGCTCGTGGGCACCTCGAACATCGCCAACGGCAATATCGTTTCCGACCACATGTACGAGGTCATCGGCTATACCGCCGGCACGAGCGCGGCGACCGACATGCTGACGCTGCACAATCCCTGGGGCTCGGCCTATTCGGGACCGTTGGCGATGACCTTCACCATATCGCTCGCCTCGCTCGCCGCCGACGACGTCACGGTCTTCGCGACGACCGGCAAGCCGATCGCCTGACGGATCGCTACGTCGGGCCGATTTGACCCGACAGCGGTTGAACGGCGCTAGAAATAGGCCGCCAGTTCCTTGGCGGTCTCTTCAGGCGGACGCTGCATATCGAGCGCCTCCACGAAAGCGCCGTTGGCGTCCATGAGATAGACCACCGAAGAATGGTCCATCGAATAGTCGCCATTGGCCTGCGCCGGCCCTTTGCGCGCATAGACGCGGTAGGCCTTTTCGATCGCGGCGACCTGCTCCGGACTCCCGGAAAGGCCGACGATGCGCGAATCGAAGCTGCTGACGTAGTCGGCCATCGAGGCCGGCGTGTCGCGCTCGGGATCCACCGTGACGAACAGCACGCGGATCGGTTTGTCCGGCATGCGGCGCAACACGTCCGAAATTTCGGCGAGCGTCGTCGGGCAGACGTCCGGGCAATGGGTGTAGCCGAAATAGACGAGGAAGGCGTGGCCCTTCATGTCGGCGTCGGTCAGCGTCTTGCCGTTGGCCGTCTCCAGCTTGAACGGCCCGCCGACCAGCGCGGTCGGGCTGCGCGCCGGCGTCGCCGCAATCCAAATCCCTATGCCGATCAGCGCGATGACTGCGATCACGATCGCGAGGGCACGCGTCGAAGGACGCGGCGGGGACGACTTGCGGTTTGATTTGGCTGAGCTCAAGGACCGCTCTCCTTTGACGGGCGACGCCTCCATAGCGTCAAGCGGCGGCGGCCGCAATCGATAGAAGCGGACTATCGCCGCACACGCCCGCCCGCTAGATTGCGCGTCATGGTGTTGCGGCAATTGGAATATCTTGTGGCGTTGGCGAGAGAGAGGCATTTCGGCCGCGCCGCGGCGGCTTGCCATGTGACCCAGCCCACGCTTTCGGCGGCGATCCGCCAACTCGAAGACGACCTCGGGGCGCCAATCGTCGAACGCGGCCATCGTTTCGTCGGCCTGACCCGGCAGGGCCGGCTCGCGCTGGAGCGCGCCCATCGCATCCTCGCCGAAGCCGAGGTCATGCGCAGGGACATCGAAGAACTGGACAAAGGGCTCTCCGGCCGGCTGCGGCTCGGCGCCGTCCCGACGGCGCTGCCGATCGTCTCGCAACTGACCGCGCCGTTCATCGCGCGCTATCCGCAAGTCTCGGTCACCGTGCTGTCGCTGAACTCGCGGGAAATCGAGCGCGGGATCGAGGATTTCGAACTCGACGTCGGTCTCACGTATCTCGACAACGAGCCGCTGGAGCGGGTGAAGGTCAAGCCGATCTACGAGGAAGAATATGTCTTTCTCACCCCAGCCTCCAGCGGTTACGCCGGACGGCGGACGATTTCCTGGAAGGAGGCCGCTGCGGCGCCGTTGTGCCTGTTGACGCCCGACATGCAGAACCGCCGCATCGTCGACGGCGTTTTTCGCTCGGTCGGCGAGACCCCTAAGCCGTCGGTCGAAACCAACTCGATCTTCAATCTCCTTTCGCACGCCAATTCCGGCCGTTGGTCGTCGATCGTGCCGCGGCAGTTGCTGCAATTTTTCGGCATTCCCCGCAATACGCGCGCCGTCGAACTCGTCGAGCCGACCGCGCGTCGCACCATCGGCCTCATCATGGCCGACCGCGATCCTCCCGCGCCGCTCGCGCGTAATTTATTCGCCATGGACCACCCGGCCGACATCGACGCCCTCATTGCGGCGCCGATCAAGGCGGACGGAACTCGATAGAATTTTCCTATCGAACGGTCCAAACGTTTGATTTGCGTTGCCTTGCGCAGTGGGAGATTTTTGCCACGATGACGGGATAGATTGGCGACGCGGCCAGCGCTTTGAGACGCCGCGCGTCATTCAGGAGGACGCCAAATGACGGGCAGGACGCCGTGGGACGACGCCCGGGCGCGCGAGATGATTGCCGCGATGAGCGCCGAGCCCGGCGCCGCGCTGCCCATCCTGCACGCTTTGCAGGAACGCTTCGGCTATATCGACGACGCCGCGATTCCCGCGATCGCCGAGGCGCTCAACGTCTCCAGGGCCGAAGTCCTCGGCGTCGTAAGCTTCTACCACGATTTCCGCCGCGCGCCGGTCGAGGGGGCGACGCTCAAGCTCTGCCGCGCCGAATCCTGCCAAGCGCTCGGCTGCGAGGATCTGGTCGCGCATCTCAGCCAAACGCACGGGCTCGAGGTCGACCGCGCCGACGCGGGCGGGCCGCTCGCCGTCGAGACCGTCTACTGCCTCGGCAATTGTGCGCTTTCGCCCGCCGCGCTGCTCGACGGCGAACCACTCGGCCGGCTCGACCGCGATGCGATCGACGAAATCGTAACGCGAACCGCGAAGAGGCGGTCGTGAGCGCGCGCATCTTTGTCCCCGCCGACTCCGCTGCCGTTTCCGTCGGCGCCGATCGGGCCGCGCGCGCGATCGCGAAGGAAGCGCAGGCGCGCGGCGTCGAAATCGCGTTGACGCGCACCGGCTCGCGAGGCCTTTATTGGCTTGAGCCGTTGGTCGAAGTCGAGACCGACGCGGGCCGCTTCGCCTACGGCCCGATTGCGCCCGACGACGCGCCGTCGCTGTTCGAGGCGGGGTTCCTCTCCGGCGGCGCGCACCCGAAAGCGCTCGGGCTCGTCGACGAGATCCCGTATCTCAAGAACCAGCAACGGCTGATTTTCGCACGCTGCGGCGTCATCGATCCCCTCTCGCTCGACGAATATCGTCGACACGGCGGCCTGACCGGGCTCAATCAGGCGATCGCGTTTGGAGCGACGCGCACGATCGAGGAGGTTGTCGCATCGGGGCTTCGCGGGCGCGGCGGCGCAGGATTCCCCACCGGGATCAAGTGGCGCACGGTCGCCGGCGTCGAAGCCGATCAGAAGTACGTGGTGTGCAACGCCGACGAGGGCGACAGCGGCACGTTCGCCGACCGCATGTTGCTGGAAGGCGATCCGTTTGTGCTGATCGAAGGCATGGCGATCGCCGCGGTCGCGGTCGGCGCGACCAAGGGCTACGTCTACATCCGCTCCGAATATCCGCACGCTTTCGCCAAGTTTTCCGCCGCCCTCGAGCGAGCCCGCGCGGCGGGGCTGCTCGGACGAAGCGTGCTCGGTTCGGGCCGCGCCTTCGACGTCGAAGCGCGGCTCGGCGCAGGCGCCTATATCTGCGGCGAAGAGACCTCGATGCTCGAAAGCCTCGAAGGCAAGCGCGCCCAGGTGCGCGCCAAGCCACCCCTGCCGGCGATCCAAGGCTTGTTCGGCAAACCGACCGTCATCAACAATCTGCTGAGCTTCGCCTCGACGCCCTGGATTCTCGCTCAAGGGGGCAAGGCCTACGCCGAATACGGCGTCGGGCGCTCCCGCGGCTCGCAGCCGTTCCAACTGGCCGGCAACGTCGAGCGCGGCGGCCTGATCGAGCTCGCCTTCGGCGCCACCATCCGCCAGCTCGTCGAGGATTTCGGCGGCGGAACGCGCTCGGGTCGTCCGGTTCGCGCCGTCCAGGTCGGCGGCCCTTTGGGCGCCTACTTCCCGCAAAGTCTGCTCGACACGCCGCTCGACTACGAGGCGATGCTCGCCGCCAAAGGCATGCTGGGGCACGGCGGAATCGTGGTGTTCGACGACACCGTCGACCTGGCGCGCCAGGCTCGTTTCGCCTTTTCTTTCTGCGCCGTCGAAAGCTGCGGCAAATGCACGCCGTGCCGCCTCGGTTCGACGCGCGGCGTCGAGACCGTCGATAAAATCATCGCCGGTCGAAACCGCCCACAAAATATCCAACTCTTGCGCGATCTTTGCGAGGTGCTGACCGACGGGTCGCTGTGCGCGCTCGGCGGCCTCACGCCGCTTCCCGTTCTCAGCGCGCTCGATCATTTCGCCGAGGATTTCCTCAGGGATTCCCCGCGAGCCGCGGCCGAGTAGGAGCCTAAGAGATGGCGCTGGTGCAGGAATTCGATGCGGGCACGCCGATCAGGGTCGGCGAGGCGAGCGTGACTCTGACCATCGACGGCCGGCAGGTCAGCGTTCCCAAGGGAACCTCGGTGATGGCGGCGGCGGCGCTGATCGACTCGCCGATCCCCCGGCTCTGCGCCACCGACAGCCTGGAGGCGTTCGGCTCATGTCGGCTTTGCCTGGTCGAGATCGAAGGACGCAAGGGAACGCCCGCCTCCTGCACCACGCCGGCCGAAGCGGGCATGGTGGTGCGCACCCAGACGCCGAGGCTCGCCAAGCTCAGGCGCGGCGTGATGGAACTCTACATCTCCGACCATCCTCTCGACTGCCTGACCTGCAGCGCCAACGGCGATTGCGAATTGCAGACCCAGGCGGGCCTCGTCGGCCTGCGCGAAGTGCGCTACGGCTATGACGGCGACAACCATCTGAAAGCGCCGACCGACTCCTCCAATCCCTATTTCACCTTCGAATCCTCGAAGTGCATCGTCTGCTCGCGCTGCGTGCGCGCGTGCGAGGAGGTGCAGGGCACGTTCGCGCTGACGGTTCTCGGCCGCGGTTTCGCGTCCAAAATCTCGCCCGGCGGCGGCGACTTTTTCGGCTCGGAGTGCGTGTCCTGCGGCGCCTGCGTGCAGGCCTGCCCGACCGCGACCCTCAACGAGAAGAGCGTCATCGCGTTGGGGACGCCCGAGCGCGCGGTCGTCACCACCTGCGCCTACTGCGGCGTCGGCTGCTCCTTCAGGGCGGAAATGAAGGGCGACGAAGTCGTGCGCATGGTTCCCGCCAAATCCGGCAAGGCCAACGAAGGCCATTCCTGCGTCAAGGGCCGTTTCGCCTATGGCTACGCCACCCACAAGGACCGCATCGTCAAGCCGATGATCCGCGCTTCGATCGACGATCCCTGGCGGGAAGTGACGTGGGACGAAGCGTTGCGATACGCGGCGAGCGAATTCAAGCGCATTCAGGCGCGCTACGGGCGCGATTCGATCGGCGCCATCACCTCCTCGCGCTGCACCAACGAGGAAGTGTTTCTGGTGCAGAAGCTGGTGCGCGCCGGCTTCGGCAACAACAACGTCGACACCTGCGCGCGCGTCTGCCATTCGCCGACCGGCTACGGGCTGTCCAAGACCTTCGGCACCTCGGCCGGCACGCAGGACTTCAAGTCGGTCGAAAAGGCCGACGTGATCCTGGTGATCGGCGCGAACCCGACCGACGCGCATCCGGTTTTCGCATCGCGCATGAAGAAGCGGCTGCGCGCGGGCGCCAAGCTGATCGTCGTCGATCCGCGCCGCATCGACCTGGTGCGCACGCCGCACGTCGAGGCGGACTTTCACCTCGCATTGCGGCCGGGGACCAACGTCGCTGTTCTCAATGCGCTCGCGCACGTGATCGTCACCGAGGGGCTGGTCAACGACGCCTTCGTGCGCGAGCGTTGCGACCCTGCCAATTTCGAGTCCTGGGCGCGTTTCATCGCCGAAGAAATCTATTCCCCCGAAGCGACGGCCGAGGCGAGCGGCGTTCCGGCCGCCGACGTTCGCGCCGCCGCGCGGCTCTACGCCAAGGGCGGAAACGCGGCGATCTACTATGGCCTCGGCGTCACCGAACATTCACAGGGCTCGACGACAGTGATGGCGATGGCCAATCTGGCGATGGCGACCGGCAATATCGGCCGCGAGGGAGTTGGCGTGAACCCGCTGCGCGGCCAAAACAACGTCCAAGGCTCGTGCGACATGGGCTCGTTCCCGCACGAGTTCTCCGGTTATCGCCACGTTTCCGACGACGCGACGCAAGAGATCTTCCGCCGCCTGTGGGGGGTCGAACTCTCCAAGGAGCCAGGCCTGCGCATTCCCAACATGATGGACGAAGCGGTCGAGGGATCGTTCAAGGGGATCTATATTCAAGGCGAGGACATCGCCCAATCCGATCCCGACACCCAGCACATCACCGCCGGTCTGAAGGCGATGGAATGCGTGATCGTGCAGGATCTCTTCCTCAACGAGACGGCGCGCTACGCCCACGTGTTCTTCCCCGGCGCCTCGTTCCTGGAAAAGGACGGCACCTTCACCAACGCCGAGCGCCGCATCAGCCGGGTGCGCAAGGCGATGGCGCCGCTCGCCGGCAAGGCCGACTGGGAGGCGACGATCGCCTTCGCGCACGCGCTCGGCGTCCCGATGGATTACCAGCATCCCAGTCAGATCATGGACGAAATCGCCAAAGCGACGCCGACCTTCAAGGGCGTCTCCTACGCCCGGCTCGACGAACTCGGCTCGATCCAATGGCCGTGCAACGACGCCGCGCCAACGGGAACGCCGACCATGCATGTCGAACGCTTCGTGCGCGGCAAGGGTCAGTTCATGCTCACCGACTATGTCGCCACGGACGAGCGCACGGGGCCGCGATTCCCGCTGCTGTTGACCACTGGGCGCATCCTCACCCAATACAACGTCGGCGCGCAGACGAGGCGCACCGAGAACAGCCGCTGGCACGAAGAGGACGTATTGGAGATTCACCCCTTCGACGCGGAGAGCCGCGGCGTGCGCGACGGCGATCTCGTGTCATTGCAGAGCCGCGTCGGCGAGGTTTCGCTACACGCGGAAATCTCCGAGCGCATGCAGCCCGGCGTCGTCTATACGACCTTCCACCACCCCGGGAGCGGCGCCAACGTGGTGACCACGGACAATTCCGATTGGGCGACCAATTGTCCGGAATACAAGGTGACGGCTGTGCAGGTCAGGCGCACCAATCATTATTCGGACTGGCAGGAACGCGATCGCGAGGAGGGCGTCGTGCGGCGCCGCATCGCCGAGGTTGAGGCCGATGCCGCAGAATGAGCAAGGAGGCGCGGTGTTCGCGCCGGCGCGAACGTTCGAT